>VXME01000164.1:6492-35037 GCA_009861545.1 Acidobacteriota bacterium
GCTTCGGGGCACCAGACGTCTCGAGCGTGGGCACTATCCGCTATAATCCCCGGCAAGCTCCGGGGCGGTGCAGGCGGCCCGCTTCGCTCCACACCCACGAACACCTCGGCCTTGGTATCGCTCCATCTAGCCGATCAGAGCGCACAATGCACATCCTGCGGCAGAGGCCAGTCGGAGATACCACCCACCGGACCCCTGGAGCCAGATCTCGGCGAGTTCGCCGCCCACGCCGACCACAATGTCGCACAAACCGGCAATCACGGCCATTGCCTCGTTCGCGTTCTCGACACTTCTGAGATCTGCCTCAACGGGGGGATCCCCTGGGGGGACGAGCTGCACATCCAAGTCAAGCCGGCGTAACTCCTCCGCCAAATCCTCCACTTCGCGGGGTAGATCCTGGGCCGAGGCTTCCGACGCGCCCACCATCAGTAGCCCCGCCAAAACCAGCAACCCTGTCCAAGCTCTCGTCATCGCGCCTCGGCTCCTTCCGTCTTCATTTCGTCCCAGTCGTCGCCGCCTCCGCACCTTCGACCGCGGCCGTGCGGCCAGCCCGCTCGCCTTCGATCCAGCCCTCCAACCTCGCGAGCCGCCGATCGATGTCTCCGACTCGCACCGACAGCGCTTCCACCGCGCCAGTCAGCCGCACATCAAGAGCGTCCACCCTCGCACTGAGCGCCGCCATCTGCCGCCAGAGCAACCCGCCGAGCGCAACCATCACGCCGATAGTTGGCCAGTCCACTGCTTCCATGGCTTGCATCCCCCGCATTTAATCCCCGCCGCCGGCCCCGAGTTGCGCGCCAGCGGCCGACCGCTTCCCCGGGAGCTTGTGCGCAATGGCGCCCACGGCTCAGGTGATTCTCCAGCCAACAATCTCGTAGCGAACACGTTGGCGATCTATTCGTGTACACCCCAACCCCGCGCGGCCCCCAGCCGGTACGTCGTAGGCCTTCTGCGACGTACCGCCCCGTTCTATTGAGGCGTGGACTGTGACCCTGACGCTTTGGTGCCGATTCGGGTTCATCAACGTGGCGAACGGCGCGCGGTCGCAATAGCCTCGCCTCGGCGCGTAGCGGATATACGGTTCCGCTGCCCGTTGCGTAGTCGCGTCGACCACCGCGGCCAGCGGCAACAACGCCAGCAGTCGGATGAACATGCGGCGCGCGAACGCGCGGTCGCCCAGCGCTCCGCCGGTTGCTTCCGCTGCCCGCCGGGCCGAGGTAGCCGCGCTAGAGCGGACCTCGTGCGTCAGTTGGGGCGATGCGCCGAGGGCGATACAGTGAGGGGCCGAGCGCGCTTCCATGACGGGCTCCTTCACGTTGCTGGGCGACAGGCGACCGGTGTCGGTTCTGCGGCCCGGTTCTGCGGCCCGCCCGCCGCCGAGCGTACTCGTTCACCCTAACACGTCTCACGCCGGCGAAACCAGGAGGGGCAGCAGGTGGTTGCGCTGACGGCGACGGTCGAGCGCTTCCGTTCCGGTAGGTGAGGCGCTACGAGGGCGTGGATCGCCGTCGCCGCGGATCCCGGCCCGGACTGCCAGCAGGACTGCCAGCCATTCGTGGCGAGAAGAGTCCGTTTCTGCCGGTTTCTGACGTGTTCAGATCGTCGAACACCCCATTGAACACGGGAGTCATTGGGGCCTCCGCGGATCTGTATACGGACTCCCAGTCCTTGCCGCCGATCAGGGTGGGGCAGGCCAGCACCTCCTGGCCCAGGGCGCTGAAGACCACCTCGCCGTTCTCGGTCACCGCCCCGGTGGCGCCGTCGATGTCGCTGATGACGTTCTGCGTGACGGTCGGGGTCGCCCAGAGGAACTCGCCGGTCTCGCGGTCGAGAGTGTAGACCAGGCCGGTCTTGCCGGGAATGCCCGTCAGCACACGGCGCGTCTCGCCGGGCGTGAGTCGCGGGTTGATCCAGCTCACCGCCGCCGGATCCGGCGCCACCGCGGTGTCGACCAGGATGCGCTCGAAAGGATGGTCCAGATCCCAGTGATCGTTCAGGTGCTGGTAATGCCAGACGATCTCGCCGGTATCGGCGTCGAGCGCGAGGGTCGAGTTGTGGTAGAGGTGGGCCAGGTCGGCGCCGCCGAGCATGAACTTCGGCGCCGGCGAGGTGACCGACGTGCCGATGTAGACCAGGTTCAGCTCGGGATCGTAGCTGGGGACCATCCAGGCGCCGACGTGCTTGCGCTCCTCGAACGGCACGTCGCCCCAGGTCTCGTCGCCCGGCTCGCCCGGCGCCGGAATCGTCCGCCGCCGCCACAGCTCCTCGCCGCTGGTCGCGTCGTGGGCAACGATGACGCAGGCGTCCGGTCCGCCGCGCGTCGAGCAGCTCCGGCCGGAGATCACCTTGCCGTCGGCGATGATGGGCCCGGAGCTCTGCAGCGCGGGATGCGTCTCGTAGTCGAGAATCCGCGTCTCCCAGACCTGCCGGCCGGTCTCGGCGTCGAGGGCGAAGACGTAGCCGTCGGCGCTGGTGTCGATGATGCGATCCTCGTAGATGGCGAGGTTGCGGTTCGTGGTGGCCAGCCCCCGGGTGGCGGTGTCGTCCGGCAGGTCGCGGCGGTACTCCCAGAGCAGGTCGCCGGTCGCCGCCTCGATCGCCTGGATGACGTCGCGCGGGTTCGGCACGTACAGCACGCCGCCGTAAGCCAGCGGCGTCGCCTGCTGGCTGCCGGGGCCCATGCCGCGCGACCAGACCATGCGCAGCTCGCCGACGTTCGCGCGATCGATTTGCTCCAGCGGGCTGTAGCCCCAGCCGTCCAGCGTCCGCCGCCACATCAGCCAGTCGCCAGGCGCAGGATCCTGGAGCATCGCGTCGGTGACGGGGACGAAATCCGAGGTGCTCTGCGCGTCGGCGTGCGGTGCGCCGATCACCAGCCACAGGAGGGCGGCGGTGCAGGCCGGAACGGATCGTGCGGCACGAAGCTGGAACAGCATGTCGGCACCTCCGGGACTTCAAGCGTCGAGGACGTCGACCGCGGCGGAGATGCCTACGGTATCAGCTTCCGACGTGACGCGGCAGTCGGGCCGGCGGTCAACGCCCGTGAGCCTGACGATGAAGCGGCTGATGCCGCGGAGCATCGTCAGGTGTCTCATATAGGATTGATCACCACGGAGGATTGGGTGTCACCATGAATGAACACAAGCTCGCGGTGAACCGGCGGCGTTTCATCACCGGCCTGTCGGCGGCGGGGATCGGCTCGACGTTGCTGCCCGGCGCGCTGGCGGCGGTGGCGCAGGATGCGGACGAGGTGACGGTCGAGATGCTGGCGGCCGCGCAGCGCATCGCCGGGCTGAAGTTCACCGACGAGGAGCTCGAGCGCATCGCCGCGGGGCTGAACCGGCCGGGCGGCAGGCCCGACGTCGGGACCCTGCGCGCCGCCAACCTGGGGAACGCGGTGCAGCCGGCCCTCGTGTTCAACCCGGTTCCGCCGGGGATGACGCTGCCGAGCGAGCGGCGTCCGATGCGGCGCGCCGACATCGCGGTGACCATGCCGGCCACCGACGAGGAGCTGGCGTTCCTGCCGGTCACGCACCTGGCGAAGCTCGTCGAGACCCGCCAGGTGAAGCCGTCGGAGCTGACCGAGCTGTACCTGGCCCGGTTGCGGCGGCACGACCCGGCGCTGCACTGCGTCGTCAGCTACACGGACGAGATTGCCCGGCGCCAGGCGCGGCGGGCCGACGAGGAGATCGCGGCGGGCATCTACCGCGGGCCCCTGCACGGGATCCCCTGGGGCGCCAAGGACCTGCTCGCAGTGCGCGGCACGCGCACGACGTGGGGCGCCTCGCCCTACCGCCGGCAGGCCATCGACACCGACGCCACCGTGTACACGCGACTGACCGAGGCGGGCGCCGTTCTCGTCGCCAAGCTGTCGATGGGTGCACTGGCCTCCGGCGATCGCTGGTTCGGGGGCCGGACGCGGAACCCGTGGAATACGGAGCAGGGGGCGAGCGGATCGTCGGCCGGCTCGGGGGCGGCGACCGCGGCGGGGCTGGTCGGGTTCGCCATCGGGACCGAGACGCGCGGCTCGATCATCTCGCCGTCGACGCGCAACGGCGTTACCGGCCTGCGCCCGACGTTCGGGCGGGTGAGCCGCTACGGCGCGATGGCGCTGGCCTGGACCCTGGACAAGATCGGCCCGATGTGCCGCTCCGCCGAGGACTGCGCGCTGGTTTTCGACGCCATCCAGGGGCCGGACGGACGCGACAACACCCTGCTCGACGTTCCCTTCAACTGGGACGCCGAGGCCGACCTCGCCGGCCTGCGGGTGGGCTACCTGCGGTCGAGCTTCGACGAGGACACCGTCGAGGAGAACCCGCAGGACCCCGAGCGCGCGACCCGGGAGCGGCAGGCGATGGCGAACAACCGGGCCGCCCTCGACACGTTGCGCGGCCTGGGGGTGACCCTAGCGCCGTTCGACCTGCCGGACGTGCCGGGCGGCGCCCTCGGCTTCATCGTGAGCACCGAGGCCGCGGCCGGGTTCGATGTACCCACGGTCAACGGCGAGCTCGACAGCATGCGCGAGGCGCCGGAAGAGAGCCGCTGGCCCGACCGCTTCGCCGCCGCCCGCTTCGTCCCGGCGATCGACTACCTGCAAGCCAACCGGTTGCGGATGCAGATCATCGAGCAGGTCCACGAGGCGCTCGGCGATCTGGACCTGTTCGTCGGCAGCAACCTCGGGCTGACCAACTTCACGGGTCACCCGGAGATCAGCATGCCGAGCGGGTTCGTCGAGGGATCGCCGACCAGCCTGCGCTTCACCGGCAAGCTCTTCGGCGAGGCGGAGATGCTGCGGCTCGCGCACGCCTGGCAATCGGCGACCGACTACCACCTGCAGCATCCGCCGCTCGGGTGAGCCCAGGCTTTCGCGGCGCGCGGCTGATTTGCGACGAAGTGGTTTAGGCCGAACTGCCGGAGGTAAGCGTGGCGTCGGAGCGGCGGCCCGGGTCGTTTCAGTAATCGATGCGGTCGGCCTTCTCCTGCCACTCCCTGAATACCGCGAACGCCGCGTCCCGCTGCAATTGCCGCGACGGGATCTGCCGCTCGGCTCGGGGCAGCTTCATTTCCAGATAGAGGTCCCGGTCGTCGAAGCCCATGCGCCTGGCGTCGTCGGCGGTGTTGGCGAAGTGGATCCTCTGGATCCGGGCCCAGTGGATGGCGGCGAGGCACATGGGGCAGGGCTCGCAACTGGTGTAGATTTCGCACCCCACCAGACGAAAGTGGTTCAGCCTGGCGGCCGCTCTCCGGATGGCCACCACCTCCGCGTGGGCCGTCGGATCGTTGCGCAGGAACACTTCGTTGTGGCCCTCCGCGATGATCTCGTCGCCCCGGACGATGACCGCGCCGAACGGACCGCCCTTGCCGGCCCGCATCCCGAGGCGCGAGAGCTCGATGGCCCTTCGCATGAACTCCTGCTGCATTGTGTATCCCGGGGTCCCGAGTTGCCCGCGTGAGTGTGTATCGAGCGAGCGGCCCCGAATGGCAGGCGCTTCCGACACAGGGGGCGCAACGCACCGGGCCGCGGCAGGCTGCGGGCGTGTCGCTTGCGGTCAGCGGTCGACGGCCGACGGGGCGTCGCGCCCGTCGGCCGTCGGAGTTGCCGGGGCCTCAGTCGTTCGACGGCGCCGCTCCCAGCCCGTGCTCGCCGAGAAACGCGCGGATCGCCGCGTAGATCTGCTGGTTCTCCACGGGGCTGAATCCGCCGTGTCCGCCGCCCTCGATGGTGATGAGCTGGTTCGGCACGCCCCATTCGTCGAGCAACTCGTGCAGGCGCGTCGCGTGGTCGTAGGGCACGATGGAATCGGCGTCGCCGTGAATGGTCAGGATCGGCGGCGTGTCGCCGTTCACGTAGTTGGTCGGGGAGACGCGGCGCGCGACGTCGTCGCGGTCGCTGCGGCTTCCCAACCAGGCCTCGGTGAAGTTACCGGAGGTTCCCGGCGTCCGGTGGGCCAGGTCGTAGACGTCGGTGATGCCGTACCAGTTGATGATGGCGGCGACCTTGAGCGGGGCGGTCGACCGAGGGCCGATCGGCCACATGCGGTTCCGGTCGCCGGGGCACTGGCGGTCCAGGCCGGCCGACGCCGGCAGCATGCCGGTCGTGAGCGACAGGTGGCCGCCGGCGGAGTTGCCGGTCACCACGATGCGATCGAGATCGAAGTTGTACTGCTCGGCGTTGCGGTAGACCCAGCGCAGCGCGCAGCGGCAGTCCTCGACCGCGGCGGGGGCGTGCGCCGTGCCCGCGAGCCGATAGGAGACGTTGACCACGTTCCAGCCCATCTCCAGCCAGGGGAGAACGGTCAGCGCGGAGGACTGCCGGCTGCCGTTGGTCCAGCCGCCGCCGTGGATGTAGATGAGCGTCGGGGCCGGTTCGGACGCCGTGCGGGACCGGTAGACGTCGAGCGTCAGGTCCTGTCCGCCGGCGCGCTGGTAGGTGATGTTCGGGGTCAGGCTGTAGCTGGTAGCCACCCGCACGAACGCCGCCGCCGCGTCGTCGGTTTGCGCGTTCGCCGCCACGGGTGCGCCGAGTCCGATCATCATTGCGGCCAGGCCGATCGCTGCCAAGCTGAAGAATCTCATTGCTGTCGCCTCGCTTTCTGTCCTTGTGGATGCACGTTCCAAGCGGATGGATACACCTTCCGGGGTACTCCGAACCCGCTGATTCTGTCATTCCTCCAGCAGCCAGTCGAGCGTGAACGCGGAGAAGACGATCTCCCGGTAGTCGGCGCGCTCGTACAGCAGTCCTACGCGGCCGTCGGACAGACGCACCAGCGACGAGTAGGCCGCCGAACCCTCATCGATCAGCTTCTCGACCGGCCAGGTTGCGCCGTCGTCGAAGCTGGCCCGCACCGTCATCCGCTCGCGCGTCGTGCCGGCGGGGTTGGAGAAGAGCAGGATGCCCCGCGGGTACTGCATGTCGGGCCACCCGTACCGCAGCAGGCTGGCCTGGCAGACCGGCTCGATCAGGGTCGCGTCGAGCCGGACCGGCGACCACGTCTGACCGCCGTCCCGGCTGCTGGCGACGGCGCGCCGATTCTGGCCGTGATAGGAACGCATGTTCTGGAGCAGCGAGCCGTCCGACAGCTCTACAACGGTCGATTCGTTCGTGTACGGCTCGTGGATTCCGCCGCTGCGCCACGTGCGGCCGCGGTCGTCGCTCACGAGGACGTGGCTCCGGTACCGTTCCGGACCTTCCTCCTCGGGGCCGGACACGGAGTGGTTGGCGGGCACGACGAGCCGCCCCGCGTGCGGACCGCGAGTCAACTGGATGCCGTGCACCGGACCGGTCGCATACCAGCGCCAATCGGGGGCGCGGGTGGTCGCGCTGATGTCGCGCGGCGCGGTCCAGGTGCGGCCGTCGTCGGTCGATTGCGCGTGGTACACGCGCCGTACGTCCTCGCTCGTCCCGGCCATGATCGCCCGCTCGCGGTCGGTGCCCAGGTTACGGGTCATCAGGAGGTGGATGACGCCGGTTCGCCGGTCGACCACCGGAGCCGGGTTGCCGCAGGTATGCGGGCCGTCGTCGCAGACGACGAGCGCGTCACCCCAGGTCCGGCCGCCGTCGGTGGACCGCTTGACGAGCAGATCGATGTCGCCCGCATCGCCGCGTCCCGTCCTGCGCCCTTCGGCGAACGCCAGCAGCGCGCCGCCGGCGGTGGCCAGGGCCACGGGGATGCGGTACGTGTGATAGCCGCCGGCGCCGGCCCGCCAGACGACCCGCGTCTCCGGCGAGGCAGGGGTCTCGGCCCCCGGCTGCCCCTCACTGCAACAGGGGAGTCCGATCAGGAGTACGCCGAGGAAGAGGCGCAGAACACCCGTGCCGAGGGAGAGACGCCGTCGGATTCGGCGGTCGGTCCGGACCAGGAGGCGGCGTGGAAGCCGCGCATACGGGGCAGGGCTCGTCATCGGCAGTCCTTACCTGGAGCGATGGTGCGCGAGCGCGCCGCCGCCGGCAAAGGCGGCCGTGTCTCCCAGCGCCTCCTCGATCCGCAACACCTCGTTCCACTTCGCCATCCGCTCGGACCGTGCGAACGAGCCCACCTTGAGCTGGCCGGCGGACCAGCCGACGGCGAGATGGGCGATGGTCACGTCCTCCGTTTCGCCGGAGCGCGCCGACGCGATGGTGGCGAAGCCGGCCGCGCGGGCAGCATCGAGCGCCGCTCGCGTCTCGGTCACAGTGCCGGCCTGGTTCGACTTGACGAGCAGGGCATTGCAGGCCTGGTCCCGCGCCGCCTGCTCGACGCGCCGGGCGTTGGTGACGAGGTAATCGTCGCCGACGATCTGCACGCGGTCGCCGACCGCTGCCGTGAAGCGCCGCATGCCGTCGATATCGTCCTCGGCCAGCGGATCTTCGATCGACACGATGGGATACCGGTCGACCCAGTCGATCAACAGCGCGATGAGCGCATCGCGATCGACGGCGCGCCCGTCGCGGCCGAGCCGGTACCGTCCGTCTTCGTGGAACTCCGACGCGGCGACGTCCAGCGAGATGGCGAGATCGTCGCCGGGCTTGCGCCCGGCGTCCTCGATGGCCCGGACCAGGAACTCCAGGGCTTCCTCGTTCGTGTGGAACGCCGGCCAGTAGCCCCCTTCGTCGGCGACGCCCTGCAGCCGGCCGGCCTGCGCCATCCGGGCTCCGGCGGCGCGATACACTTCGGCCGTCCACTCGAGCGCCTGCGCGAAGGTCGATGCCCCGACCGGCATCACCATGAAGTCCTGGATGTCGACCCGCCGTCCGGCGTGGGCGCCGCCCCCGAAGATCTGGATCTCGGGCAACGGAAGCAGGGCCGTGCCGTCGCCGAGGAGGTAGCGCCACAGCGGCAGCCCCGTGGCGCCCGCGGCCGCGTGCAGCGCCGCCAGCGAGACCGCGATCAGCGCGTTGCCGCCGAGCCGGCTCCTGTTGCCGGTGCCGTCGAGATCGACCAGCGCCCGGTCGAGTCCAGCCTGATCCGTCACGTCGCGCCCGCGCATCGCCAGCGCGATCTCCTCGCGGACGTTGCGCACCGCGGACGTCACGTCGTACCCGCCCAGGCGGGTCCCCCCGTCCCGCAGGTCGACCGCCTCGCCACTGCCCGTCGAGGCCCCGGCCGGTGCGATGGCGCGCCCGGCGACGCCGCCGGCGAGACGGACCTCGGCCTCGACGGTCGGACGCCCGCGAGAGTCCCATACCCGGCGGGCCGACACCTGTTCGATCGTGGACCGTGTGCGCGTCATGCGGGCGCCATGCCGGGGACCGGGCGCGTCCGCGGGTGCGCGGCCCCGATCGTCGTCGGTGGAATCGGTCTCATTGCACGGACCCGGGCAGCGCCTCGGCCCAGGCCTCCCGCACCGCGGCGAGGGTTGCCGGCGGGTTCGCGATCAGCGGCCGGGCCGTCCGCCGCACGCGCTCCCGGTCCGCCTCCACGGTGATGTACTCGACGGGCGACTTGCCGTCGACGCGCGCGAGGAACAGCCCCGGCAGCAGGTTCGCCGCCCGCTCCTCGAGCAGGGCCCGCGCCTCCCAGTCGACACCCGCGAGGTACGTCTCTGCCAGCGCATCGAACGATCGCAGGAACGCGGCGGTTGCCGCCGGCGTCCAGAGGCACTTGAGCAGCAGGTGGTTCAGGCAGAAGGCCAGGTCGAAGGCGGGGTCGCCGTACCACGCGCACTCGGCGTCCAGGAAGATCGGACCGTCCGGCCCGATCAGAATGTTCTTGGGACTGACGTCGCCGTGCACCAGCGCATGCTTCGTGCCCGCCGTGCGTGCGACGACGGCGTGCAGCCGTTCTGCGAGGTCGGGGTGCCGGGCCGCCGTCGCGATCAGGTACGGCTCCAACCGGATCGCGTAGAAGATGTCATCGGTGGCGAAGCGCGCCCGGACGTCGGCGCGGCCGGCGGTGGCGCCATGGATCGCGGCCAGGCGCTTCCCGACGGCCCGTGCGGTGGTCTCGCGGGCGACGCCGTCGCGGAGCTGGGCTTTCCAGAGCGGATGGGTTACCGGATCCAGGAAGCCCATCACGAAGCAACCCGCCTCGATGTCGTGCGCGACCAGCCGCGGCACGCTCGACGGCGCGATCCGGCCGGCTTCGCGCAGCCACTCCCATTCGTAGCGGTTCCGCTCGACCGGCGCCTCCCAGACGGCCGCGACCTTCAGCCGGGGTAGCGCCCGCTTCACGCACACCGTGCCGGCGGGCAGATCCACCCGCCAGATGTCCGAGGAGACCCCGCCGGCGAGCGGCGTCATCGGCGGCGGCGCCTGCGCCGGAACGAGGCCCATTCGGGCGAGCGCCTCCACGATGATGGCGTCGGGTTCTGGCACCGTCCCCCGTATGATAGCCAGCGGTGCGCGGAAAGACCGCCCGTGACCGGCGGCCGCACCGGGCGTGCCTGCCGTGGTTCGGAGCCGCCAGCGATGAACGTCGTCTACCACTATTCGGCCGGCCCGGGCCTGACCACCCGGCTCGCGGAGCTCGCGCGCGAGGGACTGTCGGTCTCCGTCTGCGCGATGTCGGACCACGCGCGCTTCGCCGAGCTGCTGCCCGCGACCGAGGCGCTGTGGCATCTGCTCGAGCCGGTCACCGCGGAGGTCGTCACCGCGGCGCCTCGCCTGCGCCTCGTCCAGAAGATCGGGGTCGGCGTCAACACCATCGATCTGGAGGCGGCCCGGGCGCGCGGCGTCGCCGTATGCAACATGCCGGGCACGAACACGCAGGCCGTCGTCGAGATGACCCTGTTGTTGATGCTCGGCGCCCTGCGGCGCGTGAGCCAGCTCGACGCCGCGACCCGGACCGGGCGGGGCTGGGAGCTGCCCGCCGACCTCCAGGACCACTACGGGGAGGTGTCCGGCCGGACCGTCGGGCTGGTCGGATTCGGCGCCGTGCCGAGCCGGCTGGCGCCGGTGCTGCACGCGATGGGCGCGCGCGTCCTGTTCGCCAGCCGCAGCGAGAAGCCGGCGGCGGTGGGTGAGCGCCGGCCGCTCGCCGACCTGTTGGCGGAGAGCGACGTCGTCTCGCTGCATGTGCCGCTCACACCGGATACCGAGCGCATGATCGACGCAGGAGCCATCGCGCGCATGAAGCCGGGCGCGGTCATCGTCAACACGGCCCGCGGCGCGCTGATCGACGAAGCGGCGCTCGTCGATGCCCTGCGGACGGGGCGCATCGGCGCGGCCGGTCTCGACGTCTTCGAGGCCGAGCCGACGCCCGCCGGCAGCGCGCTGCTCGCGCTCGACAACGTGGTCTGCACGCCGCACCTCGCCTGGCTGACCCGCGAGACGCTGGCGCGGAGCCTGGCGGTCGCGGTCGAGAACTGCCGGCGGCTCGCAGCCGGAGCAGAACTCCTGCACCGGGTCGTGTAGGCGCCGCGGCCGGGCGGGCGCTGCGTCAGCCTGCGCGCGGCCGCGGTTCGGGGCTCGCTCTACGGACCTCCCACGCGGGAGGAAAGGCGCTGCCGGAGCGTCTGGCCGACCACGCGCCACGAGAGCACGAGCGAGGTCACGCACAGCGCGGTTCCGCCCAGCATGAAGGTGATGACGACGATGTCCCAGAGGGGGCGGTTGTTGTAGAGCCACGGAAAGTTGAGCGAGTGCAGGCCGCTGTAGAGCCAGCGGCTGACCCAGCGGCGGTTGCTGTACTGCCCGACCACACGGCCGGTCGCCGGATCGATGTAATAGCGGGTCGCCGCGTCGTCGTGCAGTTGCGCCAGAATCACCGGCAGGGGCCGGGCGCGCCGGCGATCGAGGTAGTACCGGTCGTAGCGGTCGAGCATGCGGGTCTCGACGGCGCCGGCGTCGGGCGCCACACGCCGTACGATGCGGGCGATCGCGTCGTGGTCGAACCGGTCGACCCGACGGCCGTCGATCCCGAACATCACCGTGGCGCCGTCACCGAGACGGGCGGCGTACAGCGGCCGGCCGTCGAACGCGGTCAGCTCGACCGCCTTGACCTCCAGATCGGGATGCCGCGCAAGCAGATCCCCCGGGCTCAGCGCGGCGAAATCATCCAGCGCGACCTCGCCCCGCAGCGCCTCCGCCAGGTCCGGCCCGCGGCCGGCCGGTCCGCGCGGCGTCGACGACGGGAACGGGTCGAGCGACAGCATGCCGCTGAACGCCCAGGTCGCGGTCGCGACCCCGAAGATCAACCCCAGGATCGCGTGCCACCGCTGCTGGCCGCGGTAGGGCAGCCGGGCCGGGCGTCCGTCCTGCCGATACCGCCTGCCCGGCGAGTATCGCGCCACCGCCACCACGAGCCCGATGATGGCCAGCACCGTGCCGATGCCGGACGTCCAGATCACGAACCGGATCCAGACCGTCTGGTGCTGCCGGATGGCGGTGAAGTAGATCCAGTGGGGGATTGCGCTGACCCAGGCCCCCAACCGCGAGGCGGTCGTGGTGTATTGCAGCACCTCGCCCGTGTCGCCGATGTAGAGCTGCTCGCCGTTGGGCCAGGAGTACTTCCAGAGCGGCCGTCGGTTGCGCAACGCCCCCTGGACCGTCCACTGGTCCACCTCGATCACCGATTCCACGACGCCGTCTCGTACGCGCTGGCCCGTCCAGGCCTCGGCCGCCCGGTCGCGCATGTTGGCGGACACGTCGCCTTGCACCCTTCCCGTGTCGGCATAGACCACCCGGCCGCCGCCCCGCCCGCCGCGGTAGGCGGGCCGTCCGTCCACCGTCGTCAGACGCATCCGATCGGGCCGCCGGGGGTCGAGCCGCAGTGCCCGGGCAGCGGCCTGGGGAGTGAGCGTCACCTGCCCGGCGTCGAGCGCCGGCGCCCGCGCCAGCCGATCGGCCTCGGTCACGCCGGGGAAGCCCCAGTACATCATCCCGATGCCGGACGGGAACCACAGCAGGAAGAGGAGGCAGAGCGCCACCCCCACCCACCGGTGCAGGACGATCAGGACGCGCAGCATCGTACGGTCTCGCTCAGACCCGGAGGAGCGTGACCGGCTCGAAACGCCCGAACAGGACCGGGTCGGGGTCGACGCCGAACCACTGCCGGAGCACGCTCGCATACACGGCGCGGAAGTCGACGCGGTGACGGACGTCGCCGTCGTCGAGGTCGCCGAGGTCGGGAATGCCGCCGTGCAGCCCCGGTACGACCGAGCCGCCCGCCAGGAACATCGCGCTCGCCGAGCCGTGATCGGTGCCCAGGGTGCCGTTCTCGGCCACGCGACGACCGAACTCCGAGACCGTCATCACCAGGGTGCGGTCCCACTGTCCGGCCGCCCGCATGTCACGCGCGAACGCGCCGACCGCCTGGCTCAACTCCTGCAGGATGCCACGCTGACCGCGGAGCTGCTCGACGTGGGTGTCGAACCCCGTGATGGACACGTGGAAGACCCGGGTCGGGAGCCCGGCCGCGACCATCTGGCCGATCAGCCGCAGCGACTGCGAGAGACGGAACGGCGGGTAGTCCGCGCGCGACGCGTTCTGCTGGGCCGCGTGGATGCGGTCGGCCAGCGATACCGTCTGCCGGCCGAGCCGCCGGATGCGCTCCAGCGGGTCGTTCGCGTTCGCGGCCGGCGCGGGACGGCCCTGCAGGCCGCGAAGCCGGGTGTCGTAGCCGGGCCATTCCATGATGGCGGGATTCTCGATGGTGACGCCGCGCGGTGAGGCGCTGGCGAAGGCCAGGGTGCCGCGGCGGCCGATCCGCAGCCCGAGCATCGGCGAGACCACCTCGTCGCAGTACCGCTCGAAATAGCGGCCCACCCAGCCATCGAGCACCTCGGCCGGCTCCGTGGGGTCGAACCACGCCGCCTTGCTCCATATGTCGCTCGATGTGAAGTGCGAGCGATTCTGATCGGGATACCCGACGTTCTGGACGATGGCCAGTTGACCGGCGTCGTAGAGCTGCTTGAGCTCGACCAGCTCCGGATGCAGCCCCGTGTGCTCGTCGAGCTTGTGGACGGCCCCGGCCCGGATCGCGATGTGGGGTCGTCGCTGATAGTAGACGTCGTCCCCGTAGGGCACGACGGTGTTCAGCCCGTCGTTGCCGCCGTCGAGCTGGATGATGACCAGCACGTGGTTGTCCGCGAGCCCTGGTATCGCAGGAACGACACCCTGCTGTGCGGAGAGCGTCATGCGGTCGAGCCAGGGTGCGCCGAGGAAGGCCGTGACGCCGGCGGCGGCCTCACGCATGAACCGACGACGAGGGATCCGCTGGGTCATGACGTCCTCATGCGACTTGATACTCGGGCGATGCCAGAATCAGACGGACGACGGCCGACACGCGCCGTTCGGGCGGTGCGTGGCGCGCCGCGCCGACCATCGTCCGGCGCGCCGAGTCGGGCGGGGACCGGAGCACGAGGCGATCGAGGAGCGCCTCGACCAGCCCTTCCGGTGTCGCGGGGACGCCGGTGGACAACAGGGTCTCCGCTTCGAAGCGGGTGGGGATGCCGAGCGCGTCCCGGTTGGCCTGGCGGGCGGCGGCCCGCGCCTCGTCGATCTCGCGCACGGCCCGCGCCCGGTCCGAGTCGCGCGCGCGGGCGTAGCTGCGCGGGGCCGCCAGCGGCTCGAGCCCGGCCGGCAACTGCCCGTCCAACAGCACGTCGCCCAGATGAAACCGCACGGACATCGAGCCGGCGTTGAGCCAGATCTCACCCCCCGGCCATCCCCTGACGTTGGGCGGATCGAAGAGCCTCTGTCCCATCGCCTCCACGTAGCGGGCGAGATTGGGGGTGGGGTCGATCTCGAGGGCGAGCTGTCGGGCGGCGCCGACCAGCAGCCGGACCGGACTCTTGACCTGGTTCCCGCGGGCCTCGGCGCGGTCGAACTCCGCAGACGCCAGGAGCGCCTCGACCACCCTGGCCATCTGCACTTCGCTCCCGGCGTGGGCCATGAAGGTGTCGGCCAGACGCTCCCGGAGCGCGCCGTGCGGATCGCTCGCCCCGAAGAAGGCGATGAGCCTGCCCGCCAGGAACCGGGCGGTAGCGGGGTGGGCCGCGAGGATGTCGGCGACGTCGTCCAGCCCGAACGCACCGGTGCGCCCCAGGATCGTCTTGGTCCCGCCGTCGTGACGCTCCGGGACGAAGCGGGCGACCAGCCCGTCGCGTCGGAGCGCCCGGTGCAGGCTGGGGGCGTCCGGCCGGTTGGGCTTGATCACTCCGGCCGGCACGTCGAGGGTCCAGCCGGTAAGGGCGCGAGCGATCTCCCGAACGTCCGCCTCGCGGTAGTTGCCCACCCCGAGGGTGAAGAGCTCGCACAGCTCCCGCGCGAGATTCTCGTTGTGGCGCTCGCCGGTCATCTCCTCCATGTCGAGATAGAGCATCATGGCCGAGTCGCGCAGCACGGCGTTCAACAGTTGCCGGAAGTTGCCCAGCGCGTGGTGTCGAAACACCGCGTTCTGCTCGTACATCGACTGCGAGATCCGCACCTTGTGGAACGAGGAGGTGAAGTGACCGTGCCAGAACAGGGTCATGACCTCCCGGAGCGGTCCGGGCGTGCCCATCATCTCGCGCAGCCACCACGCGCGCAGGTCGTCCATCTCGTTCGCGTAGCGTGCGGTCGTGCGCCCGTGGTTGTCGGCCAGCACGTCCGGCGGCGTGTCGGCCCAGCCGCGCTGGGTATTGAGCCAGGGGTGTCGGACCCAGTCGGGCGGGGCCGGCAGGGGCGCCCAGGTGGCGTCCACGATCAACGTCTCCACCGCCTCCTGGCGCGTCATCGCGGTCAGGCGGGCCACGGCCTCCGGCGTCGGACCGAACGCGGCCCGACTCAGCAGATGCGCGGCGGCGGCGGCATCCCAGGGGTCGGCCGAGTGCTGTCGAGTGGCCATCGCTCCTCCAGGTCCGGACTGCTTCGGGAGAACTTCGGTCTCGCCCGGCATGGTAACGGCGGATAGCTGGTTGGACAGCTTCTTTACGCGATTACCTCGAACGGTTGCGCGATGCGCTCGTCCAGGATGAGGCTCGGGTCCGCCGCCAGCCACCTCGCGAGCACGTCGGCGTAGATCTGCCGGAAGTCCACGCTCGGCTCCAGTCCGCCGTCGTGCTGCCGGTCGAGGTCGGCCGGCACGCCGCGCAGTCCGGGCCGCACGCGCCCGCCGGCCACGAACAGCACGCTGGCGTCGCCGTGGTCGGTGCCGTGACTGCGGTTCTCCTCTATCTGGCGCCCGAACTCCGAGAACGACATCACGAGCACGCGCTCGAACTGTCTCGCCGCCTGCAGGTGCGCGGCGAAGGCCCGCAGCCCGGCCCCGAACTGGGAATAGAGCGACTCGTGCACGGCGAGCTGGTTGCTGTGCGTGTCGAACGACGGCGACGTGAACGTCGCGAACGATCCCAGGGTCAGGTAGTAGACCCGCGTCGGGGAGCCGGTCTCGATCAGGTTGCCGGTCCAGCGCAGGGACTGGCCGAACTCCGTGTCCGGGTAATCGAACCGCGCCCCGCTGCCGCCGGCGGCCCTTCCCAGCCGGTCGGCGGTCAACGCCAGGGTGTTCTCGATCTGCCGGAGATAGTCGAGCCGGCTCGTCCGCGATCCGGTCGGCGTCGGTTCGGGTCGGCCCCTGCCCTGCATGTCGAGCACCAGGCGGGGATGGGCGACCGACTGGCTGTGTCCCGAGGACGACGCGAGCGTTCGGCCGAGGTCCGGCCCGAACTGCAGGCCCGCCACCGGCTCGGAACCGCATTCGCACCGGTGATCGAGATACCGGCCGAGCCAGCCGTGCTCGGGCGCGGGATCGCGCACGGATCCGGTCTCGAAGATCTCGGTGCCGCGAGAGTGGCTCCGGGAGGAGTTCGGGTAGCCCACCCCCTGCACGATCGCCGCGTGCCCGTCGTCGATGAGCCGCTGATAGTCCACCAGCCAGGGGTTGAGACCGAGCTCGCCGCCGACCTGCGGGAGCGCGTCCCGCTTCGCGATCGCGATGGTCGGCCGGGCGCGGTAGTAGCGGTCGTCCCGGATCGGCACCACCGCGTTCAGCCCGTCGTTGCCGCCCATGAACCGGACGACCACGAGCACCGGACCGTCGTACCCCGGCGTGTCCTGGCCGGGCGCGGCCGCGGCGCTCCGGGCGAGGAACTGCGGCAGCGTCGGCGTGAGCGCGAACAACCTCAACATCTCGCGGCGGGTGAGTGCGGTCATGGCTCCACTTCGTCCTTTCGGGGATGACGTCAGGCCAACTGGTATTCCGGAGTCGCCACGATGCGCCGGATGGCCTCGGCCGCGGCGGCTTCGGCGCCGGCTCCTTCGCCCGCGGTCGGCACGGCCGACGGATCGACGCCGGGCGCCGGGTCGAGCCGCGCCAGCAGCGCGGCCGGCGCCGCGCGCCGGTAGCGCTGGCCCACGAAGGGCGATGCGGCTTCGGCGGCGTCGCCGCCGGCCGTCGACTCGACGATGCCGAGGACGGGCGCGGTCCCGGTCGTCAGGATCCGGCCGAGCTGGTACCGCACGGCGAGGCGCTCGGCGGGTCGGAGCCACGCGTCCTGACCCGCCCAACCCGCGTTGCCGAACGACGGGGTCTGGAACAGCGTCTGACCGGCCGCGGCGAGCCAGGCGCCGAGTGCCGCCAGCGGCGGCGTGGACACTTCCAGTTGCCGGCAGGCGCCGACCGCCAGGTGCACGGGACTCTTCACCAGGGCCCATCGCGACGCCTCCGACCAGAAGGCGTCGGACCCGACGATCTCGCGCACGAGCGCGACGATGGAGCCGTCGGTGGCCCGGTAACGGGCGGCGAGCTTCCGCTCGAGGAATCCGCTCGGGTCCTCGACGCCGAGGTGGCGCATCAGGAGCCGGGAGTACCGGGCCGCCGTCGCCGGATGCCGGGCCAGGTAACCGATCGCGGAGGCCGCGTCGAAATTCTCGGTCCGTCCGAGGATCGTCTTGGGGCGGTCGACGAAGTGCGCCGGCTCGAACACGGGCCGCAGCCCGGTCCGCCGCTGCGATCGGAAGCCCTCCGGATTCACCGGCCGGCCGGGCTCGTAGCCGCTGGGAGCGACGAGCACCCAGCCGGTCAGGGCGCGGCACAGCTCGGCCACGTCGTCCCGCGAGTAGGCGTCGGGGCCGACGGTCCAGTTGTCCAGGACGAGCTGTCCGGGGCGGAAGTTCTGGAACTCCGGGTCGAACATCGCCGCTTCGCGGTACTCGTCCATCCCGACCTGGATCATCATCGCGGGCTCGGTCACGAGCGATTCGAGAAGCGCCGGGACGGTGCCCAGGCAGCCGCGGCGCACCCGGTCGTTCCGGGCGTGGAGCGCCTGCGGCATGTTGACGCTGCCGGTCGTGCTGCCGAGCGTGCCGTGCAGGAAGAGCACCAGGTTCTCCCGCAGCGGCGCCGGACCGGACACCATCTCCTGCAGCCACCAGTGGCGCAGGCGCTCGATGGCGGCCTGCGCCGCTGCGTCCTGCGCGGCGAACGCGCGGTTGTACTCTCTCGCGGTCGTGTCGGTGAACAGCAGGGCGCTGTTGATCCATTCGGTGAGCACGAACGGCGGCGGCACGGGACGCGGAGCCCGCTTCGCCCCGTCCACGAGCGAGTCGAGCGCCTCGTCGACCGTGAGGCCGGTCAGCGTCGATTCGAGCTCCTCGGTCGCCGCGAATGCGACACGGCGCAGGAGGTGCCTGACGTCTTCCGGGCGCGAGAGCCTTCGGCCGGACGCTTCACTCTGCATCGGAGTCCCTTTCCGGGGCGGTGCTGCCGCCGACGATCAGTAGCGGAAGCGCAGCCCGGCGATCGCCCAGCGGCCGGGGCCGAGAAAGCCGTCCTCGTAGGCGTACTGGTCGAAGAGGTTCTCGATCTTCCCGTAGATATCCATCCGCAGGCCGCCCCCGGTGGGCAGGTCGTAGCGCAGGACGAGGTCCGCCTTCATGGGCCCGTGGAAGAGCATCCGCCGGGCGTTCGCGCCGTACGGCGACAGGAAGTAGTCGCTCGCCGCGAACAGGTCGAAGGCGACGTTCACCCGGTTGGCGATCCACTGGGTTGCGGTGAGCGTGAACATGTGCTCGGAGAGACCGGGAACGCCGAAGAAATCGTCGCCGATAGTGGCGGTGTTCGACTTCGAATCGGTGTAGGTATAGGCGATCCGCAGGTTGGTGCTCGCGCTCGGCGCCGCCTGCACGCTCATCTCCACGCCCCGCGCCTGCCCGCCCCCGGTGTTCCTGTAGCCGCCGAAGCGGCCGAAGGGATCGGTCGCGGCGGGGAAGTTGGCGAAGTCGAAGATGATCGTCTCGAGCAGGTCCGTGTAGAAGAACGTGGTGCTGAACTGCATCTTCGAGTCGAACCACCACTGGTCCACGCCCGCGTCGAAGGCGACCGAACGCTCCGGGTTCAGGCCGGGATCCCCCCAGTAGCTGAACGACCCCGAGAACGACGAGAAAGAGCCGCCGAAACGTTCGAATGCCGAAGGCGCCCGGTAGCTGTTGCCCACGTGCATCCGCACCTTCGTGCCGCTGGTCGGGACGAAGTAGGCCACCGACACGTCGCCGGTGTACGCGGTGGGGGCATCGAAGGTTACGCCGGCGTAGGGGTGGCTGCCCCCGACGAACAGCGGATCCTGCAGGTTGAAGGCCTGGAGGCGGGTTCCCAGCGTCGCCTGCAGCCTGCCGTCGAGGAAATGGAGCTGGTCCTGCGCGTAGAGCGAATGGCTCACCGACCCGATCGTCACCGAGGCGTCGTTGGTCGAGCTGGCGCTGAAGTACTCCTCCCGCTCGAGCTCGTAGCCGGCATTGAACGTGTTGGACGTCCCGAACGCGGTGTCGAGCCGCGCCTGCAGCGTGTCGATGCGGCCGTCGTAGTTGCTGCGGTTGTTGGTGGCCGGCTCGAAGGGACCGCCGCCGAGCGGACCGTCGAGGAACCCGCGGTTCGTATCGACGCCCTGGTAGCTCACCCGGTACGTGGTGCCCGCCGCCACGGTGTGCTGCAGCGTCGCGCTGCCGTTGAGGAACGACGACTCCCGGTTCGCGTCGGGGTCGTTCTGGCTCGGTACGAACGTAGCGGTCCCGGCCGCGAAAGGCTGCCCCTGCTCGAACAGGGCGAGCTGATCGGTGGGCAGCGCCCGGGCCGGCACCACGCCGGTCGCCGGGAAGTTGTCGAGCACCTCGGCGGGAAACGCCGGACTCTCGGTCAGCCGCAGTTCGTCGCGGGTGTACCAGAAGCGCCCGGTCGCCGACAGACCCGGCGTGAACCGGTAGCGGACCGTCCCCTGCGGGGAGACGCTCTTGTAGGGGTTCTCGCCGCGCACGCCCCCGCTCATGTTGATGTACGCCATGGCGCCGCTGTAGGTGAACCGGTCGTTGGCCAGCCCGCCGCGGATGCTGGGCACCGTGCGCATCAGCCCGAGGCCGCCGCCCTCGATCAGCAGGTCGCCCTCGGGCGCGCCCGCCCCGGTGCGGGAAGTGACGTTGATGACGCCCGCCATCGCGCTCGATCCGTAGAGCGACGATCCCGAGCCGCGCAATACCTCGATGCGCTCGGTGTCGACCGTGGTGAGGTTCGCGTAGAACCCCGTGGCGTCGCCCTGCGGACTCGCCGCGTCGCGGAACCGCATGCCGTCGATCAGCAGCGCCGTGTCATGGCCCCGCAGGCCGCGCGTCTGGATCGTCGTGAAGCTGCCCGGCCCGCTCAGCGTCTGCACCCGGATCCCGGGGAGCGTACGCAATGCCTCCGTGATGGACAGCTCGTTCCGCAGCGCGATCTCCTCCGAATCGATCACGTCGATCGCCTTGGCGACCTCCTGGACGGCCAGCGGCGTGCTCGATGCGGTGACGACGACCTCGGCCGCGATCCCCGAGACGGCCAGCTCCAGATCGAGCGCCTGATCGCCGGCGACGGTAACGACGGCCGAGCCGGAGAGCGATCCCCCGGAGGCGCGGCCCTCCAGGACGTATTGGCCGCCCGGGATGTCGTCGAAGACGTACTGCCCGTCCGGACCGGCATTGCCCTCCCGGACCTGCCCGCCCCCGGTGCGTTCGTAGAGGAGCAGCTCGGCCTGCGGAACGACGCCGCCCTGCGGGTCGAGAACCCGACCCGCGAGGCTGTCGGCATACGCCGCCCCGGGCAGCAGCAACGCGGCAACGACGGCTCCAACCGCCTGGCCGCGGCGCAGGGTCGACGCCGCATCGAGACGGTGACGCGTGATCGCCCGCCCCGCGGTGGCCGCCGGGCGTCGATCTGCAACTGGCTTTCTCATCGATGAGCACTCCCCGGGCAACCGGTTCTCGTAGTCGAATCCGTGTTCCCTGTATTCGGCGACAGTTGTGTGGCCGTCACGCAAGCCTAGTGCCCGCCCACGCTCCGCTTCCTGAAGTTTTTGTGAAATTTCCCTGAAGTCGGGAGGCTGGGCCGGCAACCCGCTATGCTGGAGACGCGGTACCGTTTCTGCAGCAGGACGCCGGGATGCCAGCCGGCAAGTTGCTGCCCGTTTGAGGAAGACATGCGCTATCGAAGCACGGTCGCCGTCTTGTCCGCGCTGGCGGCGCTGGCGGTGGGGCTCGCCGGCCAGCAGCGGACTCCGAACTATCAATGGGATCTGCCGCCCGGCGTGTCTCCGCCGCGGTTGCCCGTCGGCGCTCCCATGACGCCCGCCCGCGTCGAGCTCGGGCGGCGCCTGTTCTACGACACGCGGCTGTCGGGCAACGGGACGCAGTCGTGCGCAACCTGCCACATCCAGGCGCTGGCCTTCACCGACGGACGCGCGCGGGGATTGGGTTCGACAGGGGAACGCCACCCGCGCAGCGCGATGTCGCTGGTCAACGTGGCGTACCGGGACGCGCTGACCTGGGGGGATCCAACCCTCCTGACCCTGGAGGAGCAGGCCCTCGTGCCGCTGTTCGGGACCGACCCGATCGAGCTCGGGCTCGCCGGTCACGAGAAGCGGGCGTATGCCGCCCTCGCCGCCTCGCCGGTCTACCGGCGGCTGTTCCCGGCGGCGTTTCCGCGGGTCGGGTCGACGATGGACGACGACGAGCAACCAGCCGAGCCGTTCATCACCACCGAGCGGATCACGCTGGCGCTGGCGGCGTTTCAGCGCTCTATCGTCTCGTTTCGCTCGCCGTACGACCGCTATCGGTTCCACGGCGACGAGAAGGCGCTGTCGCCGGCCGCGCGGCGCGGAATGGAGCTCTTCTTCTCGCGCCGTGCGCGGTGCGGCGGCTGCCATCTGGGGCGGTCCTTCAGTCAGACCCTGTCGGCGGACATCTCGCTCAACCTGGACGGCGGCTCGAAGGCGGCCACCAGCCCGCTCACCGACCCGCCCGTGTTCAATTTCCACAACACGGGCCTCTACAACCTGCCGGGGCCGGTGCCGTACCCGCCCGACAACACGGGACGCCACGCGCACACCGGCAATCTCGAGCATGTGGGGCAGTTCCGCATTCCGACCCTGCGCAACGTCGTCGTGACGGCGCCCTACATGCACGACGGCAGCATTGCCGCGCTCAGCGAGGTGCTGGACCACTACGTGGCCGGCGGGCGCGCCCCGAATCCGCAGCAAAGCGACGCGATCGAGCCGTTGACGCTGCGCGGCGACGAGCGCCGGGACCTGCTCGCGTTTCTCCAGAGCCTCACGGACGACGCGCTGCTGCGCGATGTGCGCTGGAGCGACCCCTGGGCCCCGGCGCCGTAACGTCGCATTCGTCGGGGTCGGCGGCGCGGGAGGGCGGCGAGGTGCTGCGCTGATCCACCTACCATCTTCCCTTTCTATGGGAAGGCGTGCGTTTCGTTCCGAACCTGCCAATTCCGGTATGGACCGAAGAGGTGCATCCGCGGTACTGCTGCTTCGGCCGCGTCGCTGACCGGAAAGTACGAGCGGTCATCCGCGACGAGGATGGCGATCGAACTCGGTGAACGTTGATCTCCGGGGCAGGATGCGCATGAAGGAGCTCGCCGAGATGAGAACTGTGATGCCGTTCGTCGCGGCGGTCGTGACGCTCGTCGCGTTCGGGTCTCCGGCGGCCGCCCAGCCCCGGGTTGCCGCGCTGGCGATCGACCAGCGTCCAGGGGATCGCCCGTTTTCCTCCGGTTCGGCCGCGAGCAGCGTGTCGGCCGACCCTGGATCTCCCATCCGCGCCGATGAGACCTGCGACGGCAAGCCTGCTGGTGCGGCGTGCTGGATGCAGGTCTACCAGCGGCCCGGGTGCTACGTCTGGAATGCGGGACTCGTTCACGACTACCTGTACCGGTGCCAACGAAACCTCGTGGCGTCGCAGTCCCCTGCAGGGTAGACAGCATGACGGAAGCGGGACAACGCGCACGAGCACGTTGCCGAAAACACGAAGGCTGCAAGCTGGAGGGCTACACCGACAGTCTCGGCAAATGGAACGTGGGCGACTACGGCCTCCTCGCCAATCGCGCCCGGCAGCGGAAGCTGGCCGAGTGCCGGCGGGCGCTCGGCACGCCGCTCCCGCCAGCGTCGCAGCAGGATGCCCAGGTCATTGCCTATCGGGACCGCTACACCCCGCCAAGGCGGGGATTGACAGAGGTGTAGCCTGTTGGCTACTTTGCGGCATGATCGAAGTCCGCAGGACGGAGGTCTACGCCAAGTGGCTGGACGGGCTACGCGATGCCCGCGCCCGCGCCCGCGTGCTCGTCCGGGTCGAGCGGCTGGCGACCGGCAATCCGGGCGACGTCAGGCCGGTGGGCGAAGGCGTCTCGGAAATGCGGATCGACCACGGCCCGGGCTACCGGGTCTACTTCAAGCGGCAGGATCGCACGGTCGTCGTGCTGCTAGCCGGCGGCGACAAGCGCACGCAGAAGCCCGACATCGAGATGGCCCTGCGCTTGGCAAGAAACCTATAGGTAACACCATGACCAAGACTGCCACATCCCCCTACGACGTTGCCGAGCACCTGCGCACGCGCGAGGACATGGCAGCGTACCTGGAGGCGTCCATCGAGGAGGCGGACGGCGACGCCGCGTTCGTGGCCAAGGCGCTCGGCGACATCGCCCGCGCGCGGGGCATGGCGCAGGTGGCGAGCGAGACCGGCCTGTCCCGCGAGAGTCTCTACAAGGCGCTGTCGGGCGAACGTGTTCCGAACTTCGACACCGTTCTCCGGGTGGTCAGTGCACTGGGCCTGAAGCTGCGTGCCGAGGCCTCGCCGACGACAGGCGGTCAGCCGCACGCCGGAGCCGTTACGAGTGAACGCTGATAGCAACGCCGACAAGGGTCCGGTCCGGCCGGCGGCCGGGCGCATGGCGGCACTCTCCGACCGGCAGCGCAACGCCGCCACGAGCGGCGTGATGGGCCGCGGTACTCCTGGTTGCCCGCGTGTCCGCCGCGGCGGCGACGGGGCGTGCGGCGCCGGCCGACCGGTCCGGGATGAAACGCTGGTGATGCTGCTCGCGTCCCAAGAGACCCTCAAGTCCTCGCTGTGCTGGTGCTTCTACCATCTCGGGGGGAACCGCACGCTCGCGACCGCATGATCGAGGACTCGACCAGCGCCGGTTCAATGCGTTCGTGCCCGACGAGACGTCGGGCGTATACCAGGCACGCGCGGATGTCGTCGGGTTCCAGCCAAGGGTAGCCCTGCAGCACGATCTCCGGCGTGTCGCCAGCGGCCAACATGCCAAGAACATGCTCGACAGCGAGTCGGCGATTCCTGATGATCGGCTTGCCGCCGAAGATGGCGGGGTTCGACGTGATTCGACGGAGGAGGTCCGTTTCGCTACCAGTGCTGGCCACGGCTCACCTGTCGATCATGCTACCTCAGTTCCAGGGCTCCGGGCAGTCTGGCCGTTTCAGGAAGCGCTCATGCCCACCCTGGGCAGGAACGGCAGCGCCATTCCGCTGCGCCGGTCGGTGTGTCTCAGTGTCCGAGGGGCACATGTTCAGGCCAATCATCGTGACGGGCACGGGCTACCGTACAGCAATGAATGACTGTCCTTGAACGGAGCCCGTGAGAGCGCGCAATGTCTTCGACGCCAGCACGGCGCCGAGCCGACGATAGCGCTGGACGATCCCGGTCGACGGCATGCCGTTGCGCCTTGAGCATGTCGTCGAGACGGACCTTCGACGAGCTTCCGATTCCGGTCGAGGAGCTTGCCGCAAATGTCGACGGCCTGGTCGAGCGTGTCGCGCCACGCCTGGGCAGGAGCACACCAGCGCGAGGTGGCGGCGCGGGGCGGGCATCTCGCGCACCCGGTCGGCGGCCGACGCGGTCCGAACGCTGTGGAACAGGATCCGTTGGTTCCCGTTGACCCAGTTCACGTCGATATCCAGCACGCCGGTCGCCTCGATCGATTCCAACCGCGCCAGAAGTCGTTTCATGCCCCCAACCGACGGGCTCGACGTGCCGGCCTTGATGTCATGCAGCGGCGAGTGCGGATGCTCGTCGCCGACGGCGACCAGCGCGTCGAGGCCGTCGCGCATCGTCGCCGACAGATGTTCCGCCATGCGTTGCGTCAGCAGGGAGCGGGCCTTGTGCCGGGCCGCCCCCATCGCCCGGCGCAGCACCGAGTCGGCCGGCGCGACAATGGTGTTCGTCGCGAAGCCAGCCTCGCGCCCACGCCAGCAGCGACGCCGTGCGGTCTAGTCGCTGCGCTTCGTCTTCGGAGGAACCGTGCCAGCCGTTCGCCGGCGGCGGTGTCGAACGTACGTAGACGCAGGTACTCACCGATGCGCTGCTGATGCCCGGAAAACCGTCTACTGCCGGCGGGCGTCTCAAGGAAGGTGGCATCGCGGATCAGGCGAGGGCGGAAGACGTCGGGGTCGGAGACCGGCACGGTTCTGTCAGGCACAAACGCCCGTTCTGACTAAACACTTCAGCAGCACGGAACATAACGCGTTCCATGTTCTGCATCCGTCAGATAAATAGCTGAAGCCGCGTTCAGTGGACAGGCCGTGAGAACCGTCGCCTAACCTGAGGGTCTCGACCGCGCAGCAGGACGTGCGCAGCCAGCGCCTCGCTATCCTCTATTACGCGCGCCAGCACGACTTCCGCATTGACGACTTCACCGAGGCGACCGCCTCCGGACAGGCTTCCGAGAAGCGCCGCCGGCTCGACGAGCTGATGAACGTCATCGATCCGTGCCTACACCGTCGTCATAGTATGTGACCTGCTCGACATCGGAGGAGTGGCGGTCTACCGCATTAAATATACGCCAGACATTCGTGCCGCGGGTTTTGCCTCCGCGGTTCCCGGTGCCGTCAGAGCAAACGACTATGTTCTTGGGCAAGTGTGTTCCCCTCCCGGATGTGGCGCGGCGGGCCGGCATGTGACCACGACGACGCGATCAACGCGAGTACCGAGAGACGTCATGCTCTCTTTCACCTAGCGTCTTCGGCCAAGTTAACAGAAGGCGCGCTTATCAGACCCAGCGTCAGCGCACATCTTCTCCACCTATCTTGAGGAAATTCGTTTCGCGTTCTTCCCCTTCCTCGTAGAGCACTTCGGCGACATCGTCGCCGTCGGCGCTACGCCAGATCCAACGACCGTGCTGGACGCCGTTCACGTAGGGGCCTTCCATGGTGTTCCCATCCACGAAGCGGAAGACCCAGTTCCCGTTCCGCTCGTCGTTGACATAGGGGCCTTCAGAGACGGATCCGTCCTCGTCGCGCATGACCCAGTGGCCGTTGAACTTGCCGTCCACCAGGCGCCCTCCGGTATTCGTCTGGACACCCCCATCGTGAGCCCAAGTCAGCGTCCCCGTTCCCTGTGCCGTACCACCGGCGCAAGCTCCCGTCCAAGTCACTGTCTCGCCCGGTTGAGGATACGGATTCCAGACGTAACACCGGGGTCTCTGCGAGATCTCCATCCAGCAGGCCGCGCCGGTTGCCTGGCCAGCGCATGTCTCATCAGCACGAACCCGAGACGCGGGATCAGCCCCAGGCGCGGCAGCACCCAACGCCGACAGACGGTTCTGCGCCAGCTCACTGAACACCCCGCTCGGCAACCGGCGCAGGTACGCCTCAAAGTCCGCCGGGTTCGTGCTGTTCTGGACCGACTGCCAGAAAACGACTTCCACGCCGCCGGTATCCGCCGCCGCGGCACCGGCCGACGCGGGAGGCTGGGGCGCGCCCCGGGGGATGTCCCGGACGGTGTTGAAGTTGAGCTGAGGTGAAGCGGGTGGCGACTCCTTCCCCTGTCCTGTGGTAGGACAGGGGTGAATCACAAGGAGGATCGACCACCCATGGCCAAGCATGACAGGCGGACATCGCGCCGCCAACCCTCAACCTCGCGTTCGGTCTCGATCCAGGTGCCGCTGCCGGTGCTCGCCGTGCTCGGTGACGTCCGGCAGGCGTTCCACGGCCTGTGCATCTCGACCGGGATGCAGGTGCTCCAGGCAATGCAGGAGGCGGACCGGGACGCGTTGTGCGGCCCGAAGGGACGTCACCAGCCCGAGCGGACCGCGTGGCGCGGCGGGAGCGTGGAGAGCCACGTGACGCTGGGCGGCCGTCAGGTCGGGCTGCCGCGGCTTCGCGTGCGCAACGCCGACGGCGAGGTGCCGCTGGCCAGTTTTCAGTGGGCGGCGGCAACCGACGCGCTGGAGGCGCACACGCTCGAAGCGATCGCCGCGGGGGTGTCGACGCGGCGGTATGCGCGCACGCTGGACCCGGTGCCGGCCGAGGTGTCGGAGCGGGCGACGTCGCGCAGCGCCGTGTCGCGGCGGTTCGTGGCATTGTCGACCCAACAGCTGCGGGCGTTCGTCAGCCGGCCGCTGGGCGAGCTGGACCTGCGTGTGGTCTGCATCGACGGCAAGGTCTTCAAGGAACACTGTATCGTGATCGCGTTGGGGATCGACACTGCGGGGCGCAAACACGTCCTCGGCTTGCGTGAAGGTGCGACCGAGACGGCGGCGGTCTCGACGGCGCTGCTCAACGACCTGGTGACGCGCGGATTGCCGACCGAGAGGGCGATGCTGTTCCTGGTCGACGGGTCCGCGGCGCTGCGTCGCGCCATCAGCGACGTCTACGGCTCGCTCGGCGTCGTACATCGCTGTCAGGTCCACAAGTATCGGAACGTGCTGGGCCATCTGCCGGAGCGGCTGCACGCCAGCGTCGGCCGGGCGCTGCGTACGGCGTGGGACCTGCATTCGGAAGCGACCGCGAAACGGGCTCTGGAGCGCCTGGCCCGCTCGCTGGAGGACGAGCATCCCGGCGCCGCGGCATCCATCCGCGAGGGGCTGGACGAGACGCTGACGGTGCTGCGTTTGGGCCTGACGGGGCCGCTGCAGCGGACGCTGCGCACGACGAACATCATCGAGAACCTCAACGGCGGGGTGGAGCGCTACACGCGCAACGTGAAGCGCTGGCGCGGCGGACAGATGATCCAGCGCTGGGTGGCGAGTGCGCTACTGGAAGCGGAGCAGCGTTTCCGGCGGGTTCGAGGCTACCGTGACATGCGCCATCTCGTCGCTGCCCTCGATGCGTTGGCCCCACCCGAGGTGGACGTCGAACAGGTGGCGTAATGTAGACTCGTCAATAGCAGGAACGGAGTCCGTCACCCGCGAAATCCAACAGCCAGCGGGACATCCCCCAGGCCGCGAGTTCTGGCGGTTACCAACGGAACGCGCGCTTATCAGACCCGACTTCAGCGCACATCTTCTCCGCCTATCTTAAGGAAATTCGTTTCGCGTTCTTCCCCTTCCTCGCACTAGTGTCCCAAGAAACTCGAGGCGGCTACCCGTAAGTTACAGAATGCAA
>VXME01000165.1 GCA_009861545.1 Acidobacteriota bacterium
TGACCTTGCGTCGCAGAACTTCGCTGCACTGCGTTCTGCGGCGCAAGCTCCTAGGCTGGCCGATACGACCGCAGGAAGCTGCGAACGTGGCGCACCGCCAGCGGAATCTTCTCCGGGGTGTCTTTCCAGGGGTACATGCTCAGCTGTCCGTTTGGCGCCAGCATCGCGCTCTCGATCGCGGCATCGTACGAATGTCCCGGGGTATCGTCCGGCAGGACGAGAACCGGCGTCTGACACTGCCTCACGAAGTCCCGCGTCACCGTGAACACGAAGTCAGGGTCAGTGCGGAACAGTCGGTTCAGGAATTGGTCGGCCATTTGCGTCGTGATGTCGGGGTCCCGCTCGACCACTTCGGCACCCCACGAGTTGCTCTGACTCTCATACATGGCGTTCGGCAACTCCGGGCGGAACCCGACCGGCTGCGCCGGCACGGCCGCGACCACGCGATCCGGCGCCCGCTTGATGAGGTTCCAGATGAAGGGTCCCGCAATGCAGAAACCGAGCACCATGAACCTGTCGATCCCCAGGTGATCCATCAGGCCGAGTTGGTCGTCGGTGTAGGCATCCCACGGACGGTCGACCTCGAGCGGGCCAGTGGACTGCCCGGCTGCGTGGCGCAAGTCCGCGTAGATACAGCGGAACTCTCCGCTGAACGCCTCGATCGTGTTGAAGGGATTGCGGCGCCGGATGCCCTCGATCGTCGAGCCGTTCAGCCCCCCGCCCGAGATGAGCAACAGCGGGAAGCCCGACCCTGTCTCCTCATAGCGGATGCGGACATTCCCCCTCTCGTAGAAGCGTCCGCCATCGTCATTGCCGCCCTGCCGCGCGAACAGCGCCCCCGGCGTAGCGGCCATTGCCGCCGCCGCGGCGCCAGTCTTCAGCAGCTTGCGTCTGATCGGGTCCACCATATCCTCCTCTTCTCGGCCGTGTTTCGCCTTGATGACACAACGATCGTCATCGGGACCGGCTGAATCCATGACTATAGCGCAACCGAGGTGTTGCCGAGCACGAGAGGCTGATCATTTCTGCACAGGTATCCATGGTCTCATTGACGACGTGAGGATCGCGGTGGTTCCGGCGGGTCGTTACGGTGTGGTCGTTGGCGGTTGCGCTCCTGCTGGCTGAGTCGGCCTCGCGTGGCTGAGTCGGACTCGCGCCTGCGATAGCTCCGGCCTTCAAGGAGCAAGATCTCCGGCGAGCGCCACGGCCGCGCCGTCGGCGCCTTCGCCCGCTTCACGACTCACCCAGATGCCGATCTGCGCTTCGACGTTCTCGACCCCGCCGACGTAGCCGGTCGACCGCGTCGTCGGAGGATCGACGTACCACGCGTCGAAGTCGCTCCGCGGCTGCAGGTCGAAACTGAACGGGTCCGACGCCGCCTTGTACTGCCGGCTCGACACCTTGTCGAAGTCGTCCGTCAGCAGCTCCCGCAACCGCCCGTAGACGCGCTCAATCGTCGTCATCAGCCCTCCTGTGTTCGACGCCATAGCGCCGATCATCGTCTTCAAGGTAGTGCTTCAGGCAATGGAGGGCACCGGCGAGATCCTTGGCCTCCTCCCTGTCACTGAAGGCCGCCAGCTTGAGCAGGACATGAAGCGGCAGTGGGGCCACTGGCACCGTCGGCCCACCTTCGATCGCAATGGAAACGGCATTGGGCACGACGTGGCCGAAGCCCGCCATGTTCAAGACAACACCGTCTTCGAGTTCCAACCCATCTCGCGCGATCGCTTCGTTGATCGGAAGGATGTCCGCCCAACCCCCGTTGCGGTGGTCCAGGCGATGCGGTCGGCGTGTGCGCGTGAACCCGTAGTCGGCAAGTCCGTCCTTCAGCAGATCGAAATCCGCGAGCCCCTCCACGACGACGGCCACGTCCACATCGTTGGTCTTGCGGAGCGGCTGAACCTCCAGGAGGAATCCGGGAACAAGCGCGCCTACGATTCCAAACGGGATCCCCAACTCCCGCAGTCCGCGTTCAAGGTCGACGACGACCGGCATCAAGTTGGGATCAACGCGCGGCATCGTCGAGAACCCGTGGCAAGAACAGTTCGGCTGCCTCGAGCGCCTGCCCGGTGCCTCGGTAGCGCAGTTCGGCATACGCCAGCAGGTCCGGAGCGACGGGAAGGTCGTCGTCGGTTTCACCGGCTATCGCCAGGGGGCCGGGTGGCTCGATGACCAGCAGGTTTCCGCCACGTCCAGCAGGCTGGGCGACGAGCGCCTTCTGGGCTTCGCGGTCCTCAAGCGCACGGACAGGCGCATAGATCTCCGTCTCCTCCGCGCGAAAGTAGGGCTTGCGTCGCTCGGCCGCGTCGGCACCTGTCAGCGCCCAGGGCTGGCCACACTCGGCGAGCACTCTCCGCAGCCGCGGCCAGATCTCCTGTTTCTCTTTGCCCCGCACTTGGAACCGGCGCTCCTTCAGCTTGGGACGTAGCCCTTCGATGTAGGCCTGCACCCACAAGGCAACCAGCCCCTGCCGATCTTCCACTCTCCGACCCTTCCCCTTTTGCAAGAGCCCGCGCGCATCCAGGTCACTCATGCACCCGGCAACGGTGCCGAGGGCCACGTCCGCCTGGTCCGCCAGAGCGAGCCGGCCGCCCCTTCAGACCGTACCGGGTTTCCTGAAGGACCGCATGTTCGTGGACGCTCCCCGCCCTTCGACTGAACCGGTCGTCAGCCACGTGCTGCGCGCGCATGCGGCGGACATCGAGACGGGAGCCGTCGTGGTGGTGAGCCCGGACGGCTACCGGGTTCGACGGCTCCCCCTTCTCCCGCCTGCTTGAAATTCCCTGCCGGAGCGCGAAACGACCCCACCGGACCACTCGACCGCGCGGCGGACCGGAGCGATATACTCTGGGTCATGTGCTGGAGCCGATGCGGTGGCGACGTCCCGTGTCAGGGAGCACCTCGGCGCTCCGGGCGTATCGCCGCCGGCGAGGGAACGGGCGGCCTGCGCTGCAGAAAGTTGGCACCGAGAGTTAGCAGCCGCCGCAAGCTGTTCTAGAAACAGGGGTTACGCGTCCGGTTTTCGGCCTCCGGAGCCGAAGGCCACAGGTTCGAATCCTGTCGGGCGCGCCACTTTCCAGGCCCTTTCCCGCAAGGAAAGTGTCGTATCAGGCGCGATGCCGTCCCGGTCGCCGCGCCGCCGACTGAACGATACGGCATGACCACGATCCTGGGCATCTCTGCCTTCTACCACGACTCGGCGGCGGCACTGGTGGTCGACGGAGACATCGTGGCCGCGGCACAGGAAGAGCGATTCACCCGCCGGAAGCACGACCACGGGTTCCCCGTCCATGCGATTCGCTATTGTCTCGACGAGGCGGGGATTGCCCCGGAGGCGCTCGACTACGTCGGCTTCTACGACAAGCCGTTCCTGAAGCTCGAGCGGCTGCTCGAGACGTACCTCTCCTTCGCCCCGCGCGGGTTCCGGTCGTTCCTGCGGTTCGTGCCGCTGTGGACGAAGCAGAAGCTGCACCTGCCCCGCGAGATCGCGCGCGGGCTGCCAGGCTACCGGCGCCAGATCGTCTTCACCGAGCACCACGAGTCGCACGCGGCCAGCGCATTCTTTCCGTCACCGTACGACGAGGCAGCCATTCTGACGCTGGACGGGGTCGGCGAGTGGGCGACGACCGCCTATGGCGTCGGCTGCGGCAACCGCATCGAGCTGACCCACGAGATCCGCTTTCCCCACTCGCTCGGCCTGTTGTACTCCGCCTTTACCTACTTCACCGGCTTCAAGGTCAACTCCGGGGAGTACAAGCTGATGGGGCTGGCGCCCTACGGCGAGCCGAAATACGTCGACCGCATCCGCGACCACCTGATCGATCTCAAGCCGGACGGGTCGTTCCGCCTCGACATGTCGTACTTCGACTACTGCCAGGGCCTGCGCATGACGTCGCGCAGGTTCGACGCGCTCTTCGACGGGCCGCCGCGGCGGCCGGAGGCGCCGATCACCGAGCGGGAGATGGACATCGCCGCGTCGATTCAGGCGGTCACCGAGGAGGCGATGCTGCGGGCGGCGCGCCACGTGCACGCCGAGACGGGGATGCGCAACCTGTGCCTCGCCGGCGGGGTTGCGCTGAACTGCGTCGGCAACGGCCGCGTGCTGCGCGAAGGACCGTTCGACAACGTCTGGATCCAACCGGCGGCGGGGGATGCGGGCGGCGCCCTGGGGGTGGCGCTGTTCATCTGGCACCAGCTTCTCGACCACCCGCGGGGGGCGCGGACGCCGGATGCCCAGCACGGCTCGCTGCTCGGCCCGTGCGCGACGGACGACGACATCCGGACCTTGCTGGACGGCGCCGGGGCGGTGTACGAGGAGTACGCGGACGATGCGTCCCTGTGCGACGCGGTGGCCGACCTGCTGGCGCGCGAGCAGGTGGTGGGGTGGTTTCAGGGACGCATGGAGTTCGGCCCGCGCGCCCTCGGCTCGCGCAGCATCCTCGCCGACGCCCGCAGCCGCGACATGCAGTCGGTGATGAACCGCAAGATCAAGTTCCGCGAGTCGTTCCGCCCGTTCGCGCCGTCGGTGCTCCGCGAGCGCGTCGCCGACTTCTTCGAGATGCGGCCGCGGCAAGACAGCCCGTACATGCTGCTGGTGGCCCCGGTGCGCGAGTCTCGCCGGACGCCGCTCGACGAGGGTGGGAACGGCCTGCGCGGGCTCGACAAGTTGAAGGCGGCGCGGTCCGACGTCCCGGCGGTCACCCACGTCGACTATACCGCGCGGGTCCAGACCGTGGACGCCGAGCGGCACGGGCGCTACGCGGCGCTGCTGCGGGCCTTCGAGGCGAAGACCCGCTGCCCGGTCCTGATCAACACGAGCTTCAACGTGCGGGGCGAGCCGATCGTGTGCGCGCCCGAGCATGCCTACCGCTGCTTCCTGGCGACGAACATGGACGCGCTGGTCCTGGAGCGCTTCCTGCTTCGCAGGCAGGTGCAACCGAACGCCGCAACGGTCGACGCAGACGCCTATCTGCGCGAGTTCGCCCTCGACTGAGCGCAATGGCCCTGCTGGAGATCAATCGGCATCCGTCGGCCGGGGAGCTGCGCTGGTTCGGCGTGCTGCTGGCGGCGTTCGTCGCGCTTGCCGGCGGTCTCGTGTACTGGCGGCTGGAAGCCCCGGCGGCCGCGCGGATGGTCTGGGCGGGGGGCGCCGCGCTGGCCGCCATCTATGCCGCGGCGCCGCCATTGCGCCACTGGATCCGGCTCGGCTGGCTCTACGCGGCGTTCCCCATCGGGTGGACGCTGTCGCACCTGGTGCTGGCCGCGACGTATTATCTGCTGTTGACGCCGATCGGTCTGTTACTGCGCCTCGTCCACGGCGACCCGCTGGACCGCGCGCCGAACCGATCCGCGGCCAGCTACTGGACCGCGCGCCGGCAGGTGCGCGACGTGCGGCGCTATTTCCGGCAGTTCTAGGGTCGGAACGGACGACACGGGATTCGAGACATGGCAGACCGACCATCGCAGGTAGCCGGGAACGAACGCCGCGGAGACTTCGAGGTGGAGGCCGAGGCGGCGCGTCCCGGTCTGCTCGCCGAGCTGTGGGAGTTCATGGCCACCAACAAGAAGTGGTGGCTGACGCCGATCGTCCTCGTGCTGCTGCTGGTCGGCGCGTTGATACTGGTGTCGGGTAGCGCGGCGGCCCCGTTCGTGTACACGCTGTTTTGAGGCTATTCATCTACGGTGCGGGCGAGGCAGCGTCCGCAGAGAAACGAGTGTTCAACTCCCGCAGCAGATCCGAACCGGCCGCTGCCTCCGAGCACACCTCGTGTCCCAGTGCGTTCCAATGCTCGTCGAGCGGCAGCCAGTCGAATTGCGTTCGGTGCAGCCGGTAGTGCGCAGCGAACGCCGGCTCCAGGTCGATGGTCTCGTATCCCCTGCGGACAACGTTCTCGATGAAGTAGCGCCGCATGGCATCCACGTAGCCCACGTCTTCGCGGTAGACTCCCTTCTCCGACTCCGGGACATCGCTTCCGTAAACGCGAGGACGGATGCCGTCCACGATGAACATGATCCGTTCCGGCTCCAGGCCGGACGCCGCGGGCAGCATGTCGAGAAACGTGTCAACGGCTCGCTTCGAGTCGACGACCCACGTCGCACGATCCGCCTCCGGGACGCGTGCATCCGGGTCTTCGCCGATAAACAACCGATAAGTCCGTTCCCTCGCCATGCCCAAGTTGATCGCCACGTATCTCGCCAACGCCGATCCTCTGACCAGCCTGTAGCGCGGGCGGAACTCGAGATCGCTTCGCTCTAGCGCGAGCCGGCCGCCGCCGCGTTCCACGAACTGGTGCTTGCCCCTCTGGAGCCCGTACTTGGCAAGGCTCTGATCATAGTCGTTGTCGATGATGACAATCGCAAGGCCAGCCGGTCTGATGAACGTGTCCCGAACGAACCGGGCATACGCCAGGTACTGGCTCAAGGGTGCTCCGGACACACCGAAGGAATAGACACGAGCCGTGCCGTTCAGGCGCGCGGCGAGCCGGCCGTGGCAGGTGTGCTCGAACGGCACCCGGAACGCCTCGACGAAACTGTCCCCAATGACTGCGAGAAGGGCACCGGTCCCGTCGGGGTCGTAATCCTGATCATTGACGAAACCGAAGTTGTTGACCTTGACCTCGTTGACGGCAGAGAAGTTCCACCCCGCCGACCACACGAACTCCCGGTTCGGCCGATAACGGAAGATCGGATTCGCGTCGTTGACCGACAACGCTTGGGGGCTCTCGTTAACCGGCAGTACCCGCGCCACGATCTCTAAACAGACGAGTGCGAGGAGCGCACCGAACAGGAGAGCCAGTACGCGAAACGTCCGCGGGCGGCGAACGGCGGGGCTCGTGCTCATCGTCCGAACCGTATGCACAGTATACAACACGGGTAGGCCCGATACAGCTCCGTCGGCGGACTGCATGCACCCGTTGCGTACTGCTTGCAACGCAAGCATACCTGCGCTATGCTTCCGCACGGAGGGCATGGTGGATGGCGAGCATCACGATTCGCAATCTCGACGACGACGTCAAGACGCGGCTGCGCGTGCGGGCGGCGGACAACGGCCGCTCCATGGAAGAGGAAGCGCGTGTCATCCTGCGCGATGTCGTCGGTCGCAAGCCGAGCTCCCGGCATCTGACGACCATCATCCGCTCGCACTTCGGCCCGGCCAACGGCGTGGACCTGGAGCTGCCGCCGCGCGTGCCCGGGCGCGAGCCGCCGTCCTTCGACTGAGGCCGCGGCCATGACGGTGCTACTGGACACGAACGTCGTGTCCGAACTGATGCGCAAGGCGCCTGACCCGGCCGTCGCGGTGTGGGCAGCCGGCCACCGCCTGGAGAACCTGTTCTTCTCCGCGGTCGGCGAAGCGGAATTGCGCCATGGGGCCGCCATCTTGCCGGCCGGCCAGCGCCGGGAGACGCTGGTCTCGGACATCGAGAGGATGCTGGGTGAGGCTTTCGAGGATCGAGTGCTGCCGTTCGACAGCGGCGCGGCGCGCGCCTACGCGGATATCGCCGCCAGGCGCCGTTCCACGCGCCGCCACGTCGCACCCGCCGACTGCCAGATTGCGGCAATCGCCCGTTCCCGCCGCATGGCGGTTGCGACCCGCAATGTTCGGGACTTCGAGGACGCCGGCATCGAGGTCGTCGATCCCTGGGCGGCGGCATGATCGACTTCAGCCACCTACTCGCTCTCGCCGGTGGCCCGTTCGCGCAGCGTGGTCCAGAGCGCGGAGGGACGTGCTGGACCACTCTGACACGCGGATGACGGAGCGCTATACTCTTGCCATGTGCCGGAGGCGATGGGCTTGGCGACGTCGGGCGCGCCAGACCCCGCGCAGGCGACAAACGCCGGAACGTGCGGACGGGAGGAAATGACCATGACGTGGCAGAGAGCCGGCCTCGCAGCCGCTGTGGTGTTCGGGGTGACCTTGGTGGAGACCGCGCCTCACGTCGCCACCATGGTCATCGCCTGCATCGCCTTCTACGTGATCTCCAGGACCCTGGCCGGCCGGGCCGTGCTGGCGGAGGGCACGCCCATCACTTGGCAGAACGGCGCGCCCGTCGCCGCAATCCTGCTTCTGCTCGTGTTGGTGGAGACTTGGCCTCACGCCGCCACGCTGGCGATGGGCATCGCCGTCATGCGGGCGGTCTGCGCGCGCCTGGATTCCCAGGCCTGACCGTCCCGTCCGGTCGGGCATCGCAAAACGACCGCCCACACGCGAGGCGGGAAACCCGGACCGCGGCGGCACCCGGCGCTAGTCCTGCGGAGCGGCCTCCTGCTGCTGCAGGCACAGGCTGACGATCTGGTCGCTCCCGAACACGTCGAAGGACAGCTCCCGGTCGCCCACACGGACGGTCAGACTCGCGGCGTTGCGCAGCATCCGGAACATGAAATCGCGCCCGGAACCGCTGGCGATGGCAAGGAAGTACCCCCCGGCCTGCCAGCGGACCGCGACGTTGCGTTGCCCGCCGGGAACACCGCGCATCGTGACCCCTCGAATCGACGCGACCGGCTGGGCGAACTGGAGGGCCGCGCCGGTGCCCCGTGTCAGACACTGCAGGAAGATTGCGTCGCCCGCCGGGGTGAAGAGCCGAAACTCCTTCCCGCCCTCGACATCCGTCTCGACCCACGCCGCCTGTCCGGCGGCCGGAACGGCGCCGAGCGTCGCAAGCAAGCCGAACAGCGCCAAGACCGCAATCGTGCTCTTCATCGTCATTGAGGATCCCTGTTCCCGAACGTGACGAGCGCCGGCTGCTCGTTGCTGCGGCTCATGCCCGCCGTCCTGTCCTCCATCTGCTCCACGCACTGCTCGACAATCGTGGCGCTGCCGAACACCGCGAACGACGCCGCCTCGCCGGAGGCCCGCACGTAGATGCTGGACGCGCTGCGCAGCATCGCCAGCGTGAAGTCGAGACTCCGGCCTCCCGCGACCTGCACCGTATAGGGATTGACGGGCTCGACCACGATGTTCTCCCGCGCGCCCGGGATGCCGCGCACCATCGCCCGTTGCGTCGGCTCGATGGGCTCGACGAACTCGAATCCGGCGCCCATCCCCTGTAGGCGGCACGCAAGGATGATCACTGCGCCCTCGTCGTTGGGGAGCTGAAACTCCTTGCCGCCGCCCTCGAGGTCGCGCACCTGCCACCGATCCTGCTGTCCGACGGCCGGCACCGCGCCGGCCGTCGCGAGAACGCCGAACACCGCCAGCGCCGCTATAGCTGGCCTCATCGTCCTCTCCTCAGAATTGCCGCCGCGGATCCCCGATCAGGGCCTCCTGCAGCTGGATGCACTCCCTGACGGTCGACTCGCTCCCGAAGATCTCGAAGGCGAGGTTCTGGCCAGCCGCGCGCACCGAGAGTCTGGTGGCCGATTGCAGCAAATCCAGCATGAAGTCGCGCCCACGAGCGCCCGTGACCTGCAGCAACTGCTCCGCTACCTGCGTCACCTGGACGTTCTCCTGCCCCCCGGGCGTACCCCGCACGGTGGCCCGATCCGCCGACTCGATCGGCTCGGGAAACTGGAACGCGACGGCCTGCCCGTTGACCAGGCACAGCATCACGATCGCGGACCCGTCGTCGTTGTTGAGCTGGAACTGCTTGCCGCCGCCCTGAACGTCCATCGAGGCCCATTGCGCCTGCGCGGCGGCCGGTGACGCGCCGAACGCCACGGACAGGCCAAGCACGGCGATCGCGACTACTGTCGTCTTCATGCGTCCCCCCTTCTCGGGTCAGGCAGGCAGTGCCTCCTCTGCGACTCTACCGGAAATCGGCAGTGCTTGGCGACAGATTTCCGGCGACCCGGCGACAGAGCGCCCGCAGGAGTGCGAGGGCGCCGTGGAGGACGCCGCGCGACCCGCCGCCCAGAACCCCAGCGGTGCCGCCGTGGACCATGATCGAGATCTCTCCACGTTCGGTGTGGGCCGCTGGCTCAACTGGAAGAGCAGCACATTCTCAACCAGTTTCGGCGACCCCGAAACCTCAGAAAACCCCGTCTTTGTTGGCAGAACCGTTCACGCGGCGGCGAGATCCGGACCGACCCGTCGAAGAGGCATAGGAGCTATCGTGCCCGCCTGGCGTGATACGATGGCCGCTTTCCGTGTGGAATCGCGCGTCGCCACCGCGGTAGGTCAGGGTCGACCGGCCTATGCGCGTCGGGGCGACAATCGGGAGAGAGACCAATGCGAACTGTCACCTTCGTCGTCGTGTGCGTCGCCTTGACCGTGGCCGTGGCTGTCCCGGACGGTGCCGCGCAATCGACTTCCGGTGCCGCCCTGCCGTCAGATCTCGGGGTCATCGACTTTCCGACCTCCGGCTCCCCCGATGCTCAGGTCCATTTTCTCCGCGGCGCGGCGATGCTCCATAGCTTCGGCCTCGAGGATGCGGCTCTGGAGTTCCGTCAGGCCCAGGCCCTGGCTCCGGACTTCGCCATGGCCTACTGGGGCGAGGCGATGAGTTACAACCACCCCCTCCAACGCTTCCAGGAGTGGGACCTGCCGCGGCAGGCGCTCGAGCGGCTGGGGCCGAACCGCGAGGCCCGGTTGGCCAAGGCCCCGACCGAGCGCGAGAAGGGATTCGTCCGCGCCGTGGATGCCCTGTTCTTCGGCACAGGCGAGGAAACCGATCGCCGCGTCGCGTACGCGGACGAGATGGAGCGGCTTGCCGCCGCCCACCCCGACGATCACGAGGTGCAAGCGTTCTACGCGCTGGCGCTGTTGGCCACCTCGAGCGACTATGGCTACGAGCCGTATCGCACGAACGTGAAGGCGGGCGCCATCGCGCTGCGGGTGTTCGACGACAACCCGGATCATCCGGGCGCCGCGCACTACATCATTCACGCCTTCGACGATCCGATTCACGCGGCTATCGCGCTGCCGGCGGCCACGCGCTTCGCCGCAATCGCGCCCGGTGTCGTGCACGCGCTGCACATGCCGTCGCACATCTTCATCCAGCTCGGGATGTGGGACGACGTCTCGTCGTCGAACGCCGCCTCGTACGCGGCGGCGCTCGAGATGTTCGAGCGGCAAGACACCTACGAATCGGAAACGCAGCGGTACTTCAATGCCAGGAATCTGACGCATGCGCTCGACTGGGGCCAGTATGGCGACCTGCAGCGCGGTGACTACGCCAAGGCGTGGCAAGCGGTCGAGAACGGGGAGATGGTCATCGCCAATACCCAGGCGCCGATTGCCTTGCAGCGGGCAGCCATCACCCGGCCGCGGTACGTGATCGAGACCGAGCAGTGGCAGGTCATCGAGGTGTCGCCACATGCCGCGGCGGGGGGACACCTGGCGAACGGCATCAGCGCCGTGCGGACCGGCGACCTGGCGGCGGGCGCCGCGGCGGCCTCGGCGCTGGCCGCGCTGGACGGTGCCGTCGCGGCAATCGCGCATCACGAGGTCACGGCGCTCCTGCACGCCGCGCGGGGCGACGCGGACGCCGCGGCGGCCTCGATGGACAAGGCAATCGAGCTGGCCGAGTCGCGGGGCGCGCCGCGCGGGGCGCCGACCCCGCTCAAGCCGGCGCACGAGCTGTATGGCGAGATCCTGCTCGAGCTGGGTCGGCCTGCTGAAGCCGTCGAACAGTTCAAGCGCTCGCTGCGGCGCACGCCGAACCGTTCGCTCTCGCTCCGCGGGCTCGCCCGCGCCGCCGTGGCCGCTGGCGATGCGGACACCGCGCGCGCGCAGTACGCGCAGCTCGTGGCTCAGTGGCGCGGGGCGGAGGACGCGCCGACCGTCGCGGAAGCGCGGCAGTTCCCGAGGGACCACTGAAGGGCGACGGTCGGCCCTTCCCCGGGTCAGTGGCCGGGCCGATCCCGGTTTCGCGCGGAGCGTGGTCCATTGACACGGGCCGACCGCGGCAGCCAACCCGGAGGCTTCCGACACGCGTGCTAGGATCTATCGAGGCTTCGCGATGCTTGCAAGGAATACCCAGCACGTTTGGCCGGCAGCCTCGGCTGGCAGAGCTTCGACGGAGTCTCGTAACGTATTGATTCCAAACGGTGTGGGCCGCTAGCTCAACTGGTAGAGCAGCAGACTCTTAATCTGCGGGTTCGGGGTTCGAGTCCCTGGCGGCTCACCACTTTCCTAGGAAATTTGCGACTTTCGCCCTCCGGGGGCGGACGGTTGACACCCTAACTGACACCCTAACTCCGCGAAAACGGCCCTGGAATCCGGCGTGCAAGAAATGACCGGCTACTGGGGAAGAATGCACGAGCGCGCGCGAAGAACGGCCTAACGGCGCAGAATCTCGTCCATTTCGCCGCCCGCCGCGCTGCGGGGCGGGCACGTCATGAGCGTACGTGTTCGGCCATCGGCACAGGTTCGTAGTTCCACCGCTCGACCGCAACGTTGACGTGCCGGCGTGTCGGCTCGGTCCCCTCGTGCAGGTGACGTGGACGTTGACCGCGCCCACCGGTACCGCGGTGAGCGGCTCGTGGCTGAGTGCCAGCGTCGGCTCGGCCTCGTACAGCGCCTCGGCGAGCGCGCGCAGGTCGACTCTGTGCCCGTCCGCAACGTACTCGAAGCCGCCCTCAGTTGATGACGCTTCAGGATTTCGTGTGGGCAGCCAGCGCGTCTGGGTAGAGGTCGAGTCCTCCCAGATGGAAGTAGATGGCGTTGCGGAACCGCTCTCGGTTGCGGTACCCGCAGGCCAGCCGCTTGATCCACTGGATCTTCGCGTTGGTCGCCTCTGAGCGGGCGTTGGTGACGTTCGTCAGGACCGCGTCGATCACCCCGTCCCAATGCCGCTTGATCATCCGGGCGACCTTCTTCACCGGCTCCAGCCGACTGCGAATCGCCCATCCGTACCAGCGTTTCCACATCCGCTCGGCCCAGCCCCGCGACCGGTAGTTCCACAGCTGCATCGCCGATTCCTTGATCGCCCACGCACGGGCCACCCGCAATGTGCTCGTCCGAAGCGGTGTGAACTCACGTTGTTGCCGCCGCGTCATGTTCCCGCGGCGCGTCAACCACAGGTAGCGCGTCTTCACCAGCCGGTCGTCCCCTTGTTGCCGCAGCTCCCGGTTCTCCGACCGCCGGACCTGGTCGACCGCCGCGCCCAGGTGCTGCGCCACGTGGAACTTGTCGAACGCGATCAGCGCCTCGGTGTGCTCCTGCACCGACCCGATGTAGGCCTGCCACATGTCCATCGCCACCATCGTGATCAGCGCGCAGCCCTCCTCGCCCACCGCCTCGAAGTACCCGTCGATGGCCGCACGGTTCCGACCGTCGGCCACATACAGCACGCGCGGCTCCGACGCCGTCAGGTCATTGACCACGGTCACGTACTCGTGCCGCCGCTGGAACGACGTCTCGTCAACCCCGACCACCGGCGACGCGGCCACCGCGCGCCGCGACAGCCCCCGTCGCACGGCCCGTTCCTGGATCCCCGACACCTGGTCCCAGCTCAACCGGCACTGCCGGGCCACCGCCTCGAAGCTCGCTACCGCCAGCCAGTCGATCACCATCGCCTCGAACAGTGCCGTGAAACGCGCCCGCGCATCCGCCCACGGCACCCGCACTTGTTGGACCCCGTGCTCGGCGCAGCGCACCCGAGGCACCTCGGCCCACACCAGCGTCCGGTACTGCATCGTGTCCAGGTGCCGCCACGTCCGCCGACGCCGGTCGTACCCCGGACACGCCGCACCGCAGGCCGGGCAGACCAGCGTCTCGCCCACGAACTCCACGCCCACTTCAACGTCGCCTTGCTCGAGGGCCAGTCGCACGTCGCACACCTGCCACGGACGCTCGATGCCCAGCAGCCTTTCGTAGAGGGTCGTCTCGGTCATCCGGCCAGTGTACCCAGTGGCCGGACGAAGCCGTCCGGCCATAACCAGCTCTGAGCCGGCGCGAGCGGCGAGTCACCTGAAAGGCCGAAGCGCAAGCGGAGGAGGCGCGAAGCGACTTGACTCGACGGGAGCAGAGGCTACCCCGCCGACTCATCTACCCACACGATTCCCCGAAGACCCCAGTTGATCACCTTGAGATCGGCGTATGGTCGTCGTCCGCTACTTTGAAACGACAGTCGCGCGTCCGATATCCGGCGCGCTACGATGTCGGTTGCTGATCCCCGATCGTCGGCGAGTCATGTCCGCGTCGCGCAGAAAGCCGTGAGCGGTGCCTGGACCATGAAGTCGTCCCAGAACGGATCCGTTCGCTCGACGGGATCCAGCATCGCGTCGACCCACCGAAAGTCCTTGAAGCCCGCGTCGCGCATGGCGGCCTCGTAAGTGGCAGACTGCAGGTAGTAGTTGTCGAACTCGAACGTCCGGCCGTCGTGGTTCGTGATTCGGTACCGGATGGCGTCGCCCTCGCGCGACGGATGCCTCGCACATGTCCGTTCCAGTCCGTACTTGGTGAGCGGCACATCTTCGGGTCTGGGTGGTCTGCGAACATTGTCGTTGAAGCCGACGAACCGGCCGCCGGGCCGTAGCGCATCGAAGCAGGCGCGGCCGAAGCGCTCCAATTGGTCCGCGGTGCGCGCGTAGTTCAGCAGATAAATGGCCGTGACCACGTCGACCGGCGCGGCCGGGCTGAAACCCGCGGCATCTGCGCACACATATCGGCAGCCGAGTGGCTCAGCCCGCTCCTGGGCCTCGGCCAGAGCGACCATGGCCGGCGAGATGTCAACGCCGGTTACGTCGACGGCGCCGGCCCGCTTCAACTGGCGGGCGTAGACTCCCTCGCCGCACGCCATGTCCAGCACCGTCTGATCGTGCAGGTCTCCCAGCAACTCCATTACGGTGTACCGCTCGACGAAGTGCCGGAACAGCAGCCACTTCGAGTCGCGGTAGCTCTCAGAGATAGCGTCGTAGACCTGCGAACTCACGTGGGCCATGATACGCGAAGGAACGCCGCTTAGTTAGTGTCGGCCAGAAAACCCCCGTGTCAAGCGGAGATCCGCGCCATTTCGTGACC
>VXME01000166.1 GCA_009861545.1 Acidobacteriota bacterium
CAGGGGGTCCCTTTTCAGATTGCCGCGGGGTCCCTTTTCATCTTGCCGCTACCAAGCCGGCGCAGTTTCTCGTCCACGAGGCGATGCCCCGTGGCAGCACCCCGGCGTCGCCGACCCCGGCTGGCGGACAGCCGTTGATGACCGGCAGCCAGTCGGCGCGCCTCCTCCAACCCCACAGCGGGATACGCCCCGAGCCCCTTCGCCATGGTCAAGCGGCCCGCCGCCCGGTTCGGCTCCGACAGCACCTCCCACCGGCGTTGGCCGAAACGTCCAACCACCAGCCAGAGTCCGCCCCCATCCGGGTAGCGTCCCCATCCAGCCGCCTCCACGAAGGCTTCCGTCAATCGTCCCGACCCCACGGGACCAACACTACACGCCCCCGGCCTTCACGATGAACGGCCGGAACAGTCTCGGCGACTTTCGTCGCAAGCCAACCACGTACGACGACCAGGCTGGCAGCCCTTGAGAGAAACGACAATGGAAGATCCGATCCAGCAGGATCTCTTGGTGGCAATGGAAAGAGCGCGGCCGCGACCCAAGCCGCGGCCGCGGAAACAATTCCTGTCCGACGAGCAGCGGGCGCGATGCAGGCGCATCGCCTGGCTGTACGGCCAGGGACGCGAACCGCCCCCCGACGACGATCTCGGCCCCGAGGAAACAGAAGCGGTCCCCGCTGACAGCTCCGAAGCAGACGGCAAGGACCGATGACGAAGGTCACCCCTGGGCGAGTCTCTTCCTACGGGCGACGCCCGCCGGAGGAACGGCTGGCCACGACGAGCGGCACCGAGACGACGGAGCGCACTGGGCACGCGCGTCCCTCTCGGTGGCATCCCAGCGCACGAACTGATGCCAATGCCCCCGTCGGCCAAGAGTGCGTCGGCGAACCCGCGCCGTGGCGTCCGGCCGGCACGGCGCAGAGCCGCCATCATGCGTCCCGCGCCGCCAGCGGTTACGCCAGAAATCGTTCCGTCACCGGAACCAGAGCGCCCCGGCGCGTCGAAGGCGAGATCGATGCGGAAACCGGAGCAGAACACGACCACGTCCAGGTTCCGCACCCGTCGCCGGACTGCGCCAGGAACGGCAGCGGCCGAACGACCATCGACAGGCCTAGGGCGGCGAAGGGAATAGCCCGTCAGCGGACGCACGACTCCCGCACCGAATTCCGGGCCGCGACTGGCGGCGACCCGGAAGGGATAGGTCCTCGCCGAGAAGCTCAGATCCTGGAGACCCAGCACTGCGGGTCGACCACGACGCAAGCGCCCGGCATCTCGGGGTGGGGAGCGAGCCAAGGAGCCACCCGGAGACCTTGAGGCCCGCATGGGCCCTCGGAACCCGCCGTTGGTCCTGCAGTCCGACCTCCAATTCCACGGTCGCGAGCTGCTTCGTCGCCCCTGACTACCCATCGGCGGCAGCCGGTCTGGATAGCCGAGGTGACACGCCGACGGGTGCCAGAGGATCCAGACCCCGTAGTCGTCGTTCGACGTGACGCACCCTCCGCCAGATAGGGTTCTGCGCGAAGCGCCGACGGAGAGATCCGGGCGGCCCCCCGCCGAAGAACAGTCGACAACAACGCCAGCGGCGCAGTGGCGAGCCGCATATCCATGACGCTCGACCGATGCCGTCCAGCCACCCCACCGAGGCACAGGCAACTAGCAGAAGGGCAAGCGCCCGGACACACGAGGAGGCCATGCGACACCCCGACCGGATCACGATCCTGACCGAGGTCGGCCGCGGCGACACGGCGCGGCGGTGGAAGGCGACCGCGCGAGCCGCGACGATCGAGCCGCTGATGATGAACCGCGAAGGCGAAGGCGAGGGCGCGGCGCCCGACGTCGCGGCCAAGCGCGCCGCCGAGCAGGCCGTGAGCCGGCTGCTTCGCGCGTACAACGAGGCGTGAGTCTTCGAGCAAGCTCCCCCGACCGGAGCCTGTTCATCTCAAGCGGCATCCTTGGCCGTCGGGCTCGCACGGCCGCCCAATCAACGACGCCATCGGACCCCCGGCCATGGGACCGCCGTCGGGCGGTCACGCCGGCGCCCGGCCGTCCGGCCGTGTCTGTTCCATCCCAGGTCTCACGTCGATGGCCCCGAGGCCGCCGACACGGCCGTGGGCCAGATGTAAACACCAGCCAGGAGACAAGGCATGTTGCACGAACTGAGCGGCATCGGCACCTTAGTCGACCCGCACGGCCCGGGCACGCCAGACCTGATCGACGCCGTGCTGGCGAGCAACGCAGGCGTGCCGCTGCTCGAACTCGGCACCCGTGACAACGGACACATCGCCCCGATCAGCCCGGCCGAGATCGTGCGGTTCGGACTGCCAAAGACCACGGCCGCCGTAGCGGTTTGGATCATCTTCGAGCACTTCGACGACGAGCAGGGCGGCCAGACCGTAGTCGCTGCACTGACCCCAGTGGAGCAGAAGCACGTGCTCGACAACGTGATGAGTGTTGCCATCGGCGCCGTCGTCCGCCACTACCAACAGAAGGAGACCGGGTCCGGCCACCCGGCTGAGAAGCTGTTCGAGATCCACCAGCGCCGGTCGGCAGCAGCGGGATTTCAGAACGCGCGCCGTTGATCGGAAGTCGGCGCCGAAGCACACAACGCTGGCGCACCGCCAGCAGACCGACAACACCGACACGCCTTTGAAGCACGGACCGCCCGGCGGCCGGCGACCAACCGATTAGCCAAGGGTGGCCCCGACCGCGCGGTAGGACACGGGCGAAGCCTGGCCGAACAGGCGACGAGGGGAGTAGAGACGATGAACGCCGCGCCAGACCTGGACGACCTCCCGTTCGAGATCGAGCGGATCCTCCTCGAGCGAGGCATAGAGCGGGCGACCGCGATCAGCCGGCCGAGCCGGCGCTGGTGGCGGTTCTGGCAGCCGACGGAGCCGTCCCGCCACCACGACATCCTGATCGACGCGACCCCCGACCAAGAGCGCGCCGACCCCGGGGCGCGACTCCGGGTCAGCACCATGAAGGCGCGCCAGATCGGCCTCCGCCGCAACTGGCTGATCGTGCTCCGCCGGGACCTCCGCCGCGCGAAGGCGGACATCGAAGCCGGCCTTCGCGTCGCGCAGGTCCGCCGGGTCCGGCCGACCGGCCACGGAACGATGCTCCACGTGACGTGGCACCGCTGCCATCCGAACCGGGTCGAGCCGGCCGGCAGCGCGGCCCCACCCGCGCCGAGGCCGCGGCTCATCCAGGGCTGCCGGCCCGCCTAGACATCGCCCAGCGAGCCCCACGGAAGTCGCCGCAACGAACGAGGGGACGAGCCTGGGCTCGGAACACCAGCAAAGGAGAACGACCGCCATGCCGACACGGCTGGAGAAGTACACGGCGCAGTTCGCCGACCGGCTGCTCGACGCGATCGAGAAAGGCACCGCACCTTGGCAGAAGCCTTGGCGACCCGGCGAAATGTCCACGCCGCACAACTTCAACACTGCCCACGAGTACCAGGGCGGCAACCTGATCCTGTTGATGGCCACGGCCGCCGCGATGGGCTACTCCGACCCCAGATGGGGCGGGTTCCAACAGATCCGCAGCGCCGGCGGCTGGGTCCGCAAGGGCGAAAAGGGCACGCTCATCATGATCTGCAGGCCATCGAAGCGGAACCCCGACGAGGACGCCGACGACGAGCCCGAGCGCCGGATGTACCGCAGTTTCCACTACGTCTTCAACGTCGAGCAGACTGATGGTCTCGAGCTGGCGCCGATCAGCGAACGACCGCCGGCCAGTTGGGAGCCGGCCGACGTGGTGCGGCAGATTGCGGCCGACACCAAGATCGAAATCGTCCACCAGGACGGCGACAAGGCGTGCTACCAGCCGTTTCGCGACCGGATCGTCATGCCGTTGCCGGACCAGTTCCACTCGCGGCTGGGCTACGAGCAGACGCTCCTGCACGAGTTGGCGCACGCGACGGCGCACCCCAGCCGTCTCGACCGGGAAGTGTTCCGCCAGTGGCTGAACGACCGCGAAGCGTACGCGATCGAGGAACTGCGTGCCGAGATCTCGTCGATGATGCTCGGCGACAGGCTACGGCTCGGCCACGAGCCGCACCACGGTCAGGCCTACGTCAAGTCGTGGATACGGGCGCTACGCAACGATCCGGACGCCGTGCGGCGTGCCGCCGCCGACGCAACCGACATCTGCGAGTGGCTGCTGCGCAACATCAGCCTCGGACAATCCACCAGCGAGGAACGTCTCGAGGCGGCTTGATGGAAGAACCCTCCAGAAAAAGCTTGCCCTGCACGCGACGCGGCAGAGCACGACCACGAGCGAGCAATCCGGGAATACGTCGTCTCGTCCCGTTGCTACCTGCGGGCGGCCCTCCCCCGAGCGCCGGAGTCGAGGTAGCGCAGCACGGAAGCCTTCGCGAAGCGCATGCGCTTGTCGAGACCGCGCAGGGGAGGGATCGGAAAGACCCCCGCCCGCAATCTTCGCTTGATGGTCGATTCCGAACATCGCAACACGCGCGCGAGTTCCCTGATCGTCAGTACGTCGGGTAGTGCTTCCAGGCCGTCGAGATCGTCGTTCGCCATGTATAAGAGGTACCGTCTCCACGCCACTCACCCAAGCGGTTACGATTTCGAAATCCAACAGAAGCTGGACGTGCGTCACTACGATCTCTGCGCCGCAACACCGGCGGGTTCCGGCGTGCGACTCCCGTGACATCACCGACGCCTCGCGCGGGCGTGTGCCGCATCACTACCCGGGATCACGCCGACGGGTAGTTGCTGGACTCACGCGGCCCCCTGGCGACGGCGACGCGCCCGGATTGACTCGCAGGCGGCGCCGACGCTCGACATGCGCAGTACCTCGGTCCTGCCGACGATACCCTTCACTTCGGCGTACGCCAGAGGCGTGGCAGGCGCCAACGAAACGAGACTCATGCGCGTCCAGGCCGACTGCCCTGGCCTTGTCCACGTCTCGGATAGCCACCAACGCCGCGCGCGTTCGCGCGGCACGATGCACCCGCCGATCCCGCTGACACGCGTTCTTCGCCCGGCGACTCCAGACCACTACCGGGTCGCCGGGCTCGCCTCGCGCATCCGCAGCAGCACTGCCTGAAAGCGCTACCGGCTCACTTGGGCCCATTGGCCAAATCGAAAGGACTCTGGACTACGATGCGACGGCACCGGGAGCACGGCATCCGGCGCGACGAGAGCGGTCGAATCTCCGCCTACGTCCGAGCCGCTGGCAAGTTGCGCTACAAGCGCTTTCCAGTCGGCACCTCGCTGGACACGGTGCGCCGCTGGCGCCTCGACACGCGCGCTGCGCTACAACTCACGGCCCCCGCCGCCGGATCACTCGCCGCCGACATCGAGCCGTTCCTGCGGCAATTCGCCCATCGACCACGTTTTGTGCGGGAGCGCCGACGACAACTGGGTTGGTGGGCCGAACGCTTTCCTCATCGGTCCCGTCATTCGCTGGAGGCTACCGATATCCGCAGAGCTCTGGCTGACCTTCGACGCACCCACGCCGCCACGACCTGCAATCACTACCGGCAGGCACTGCACTCACTCTACCGGTGCCTGGACGGTCCCGATGCCCCGAATCCAGTGCGGCATGTTCCGAAGTTCCCCGTCCCACAGGCCGAACCCCGCGGGCTGTCGTACGAGATGGTCCATCGAATCCTGGACTCGATGTCCGATCAAGGAGAGCCCGTTCGCAAGGGACAGCCGCGAGCCGCAGGATCGAAGGCCAAGGTCCGTTGCCGCCTGATGGCATTCACCGGGATGCGGCCGTCGGAGATCATGCGCTATCGGCCCGAGCACTGGAAT
>VXME01000167.1 GCA_009861545.1 Acidobacteriota bacterium
GCGCCAGGGGGGGCGTCGGCGCCGGGGGAGTCGTCTCGAGGAGCGGTGGGCGTTAGCCGGCGCCGGCAGCGGGTGCGGCGCCGCCGACCTCATCGGCGGGCCCGGCGCTGCCACCCGCGTCGACCGGTTCGGACCTGCCGCCGTCATCCGCGGGATCCGGAAGCCGCGCGCCGGTCACGCTCTCGATGACCCTTGCGCGCAGTTCGGCCGGCGCCGCGTGCGGTGACACGGCCAGGGCGAGTCCCCGCGCGACGGGCAGCAGCGACAGCACCTCGTCCACGGACTCGCGGTGCACCTCGAGATGGGCCTCGAACGCCGCCCGCTCGCTCGCGTTCAGTGCCCCGAGCGCATAGAGGCCGGCCAGATTGCGGGTCGGAGGCATGTCGGGCCGCGGCTCGCTCGTGCGCGGCCCCGCGGGGGCGCGGCCGGCAAGACGCTCGAGCCCGGTCCGGATGCGCGCATTGGCTGTCTCGGCGGCTTCCTCGAGCCCGACCGCGATCTGCGAGATGGTCAGGCCTTCGAAGTACGCGAGCTCGAGGGCGAGCCGTTCCAGGGGCGGCAGTCCGCGGAACGCCGCGCGCAACCGTGGAGCCTCCTCCGACAGGCGGTCGTCGGTGCGCGGGCCCTGGGCCGGATCGGGCACTTGCAGTGTCGCGACGTCGCCCGGCCGGGCGACGGCCGCCTCCCCGTTCGAGGGAGGCGCGTCGCCCCCGGCGGCCTTGGCGGCCGACGGCGACGCCTGACCGGTCGCGCTGATCGCCCGCACGTGATCGATGGCGCGGATGCGCGCCGCCGCGAGCACCCGGTGGGGGCCCGGGGCCTGCCTGCCCGGATGATGTGCGGCCTGCGACCAGGCGGCGGTGAAGACCCCGAGTACGATCGCTTCCGCGTCGGCCGGCTCACCCGTGATCCGCATCGCCAGCGAGTAGATCGCGTCGGCATGGCGGTCGTAGAGAGCGGCGAGGGTAGGGGCGTCGCCGGCCTCGAGCCGCGACGCCGAATCGCCGTCGCGCGGCAACGGACGCATCTCCGAGTTTCGGTCCACTGGCGGATGCATCATTTCGAGTCGACGACGATTCTATCCGAAGCACGGCCGCATTCGACACGGACAGGGCCGGTGCGGGGACGCCGGCAGTCTGCCCCGTAGACGGCGTAGACTATGCTCAGGCGGGTTGGGCGGCAATCGGAGGCCGCCAGCGCGACCTGGTGGCCGCGTTCGGCGCCGATTGTCGAACCGGGCCGGGAACGACCGGAAGCAGGAGGAGTTCGATGCAAGCTGTGGACCGGGCGATGAGACGACGAGAGTTTCTGGCGAGCGGATCGGGGGCCCTCGTGGCCGCGGCCTTCACCCGCACCGCCGCGTTCGCCTTCCCGCCGGCGGGCCAGGAGTTGAGCGACCGCGTGCGCGGGGTTCGGGCGATGACCTTCGACGTTTTCGGCACGGTGGTCGACTGGCGCACCAGCATCACCGGCGAGGGTGAGGCGGTGGGACGCGCGAAGGGCATCGAGGCGGACTGGGCCGCGTTCGCCGACGACTGGCGGGCGGGCTACGGCCCGGCGATGGGACGGGTGCGCCGCGGCGAGCTGGGCTGGACCAAGATCGACGATCTGCATCGGATGATCCTCGACGAGCTCGTGCCGAAGTACGGCCTCGAGAGCCTCACCGAGGACGAGCTGGACCACCTGAACCGCGCCTGGCACCGCCTCACGCCGTGGCCCGACACCGTCGAGGGGCTCACGCGGTTGCGCGAGCGGTACGTGCTGGCGTCGCTGTCGAACGGGAACGTGGCGCTGCTCGTCAACATGGCGAAGAACGCCGGGATCCCGTGGGACGCGGTGCTGTCGGCCGAGCTCGCGCGCCACTACAAGCCCGACCCGGAGGCCTACCTGACGGCTGCCGACCTGCTGGGTCTCGACCCGCAGCAGGTGATGATGGTCGCGGCGCACAAGGGCGACCTGCGGGCGTCGGCCCGGATCGGGTTCCGTACGGGCTACGTGCCGCGCCCGACGGAGTTCGGGCCGAACGTGGAGCGGGATCTGACGCCCGACCCCGATTTCGACCTGGTGGCCACCGACTTCAACGACATGGCGGCCCAGCTCGGGCTCTGAGAGCCTCGCGTGCAGGCGGACCGTCGCCGAGTCGCGGTTCGGGGCGGTCCGTCAGTAACGCGTCGTGCGCTCGACCCAGGCGCGCACGTCGTCGAGCACGTTGGCGAGCGCCGCGCGCCGTCGGCGTAGCGCGCCGCGGGCGCGCAGCGGCATCCGGCGCAGCGTGAGGAAGGCGCGGGTGGTGCGCCAGACGGCCGATTCCCGCTCGACGGCCAGCGTGCCGAGGACGGCCAGGGCTACGAGTCCGAAGCCGGTGGCTACGCCCGTCGCGGTCCCGGCCCGGGCGCCGGCCAGCGAGGCGATCGTCGCGATCCAGGCTCCGTGGAGCAGGCCCCCGCCGATGATCTGCCACACCGCCCGGCTCTGCAGGTTGGGCGCCCATCTGCCGATGCGGTCGGTGAGCCAGTACGGCGCCGCGAACACGACGATGCTCGCGAGCGCCAGCGGACCGAGGACCAGCGCCAGGAGCCCTTCCCGCAGCGCGAAGCGGATCACATCGGCGGCCGGAATCCGCTGATCGAGATCGCGCTCGCGGAGTCCGAACCGGGCCAGGCCGGCCAGGTGCTCCTCGACCAACCGCGTCAGCTCGGCCAGGCGCGCCGGATCCTGCTCGCGCAGCCTGGCCATCCCCTCGGCGATGAGGCGGCGGCGGCCGAGCCGCTCCCGCGCGTCGCGCGACGCGTCGCGGGCGGCGGCGTAGAGGCGGTCGATGCGCTCGACGATCGGCAGGTCGTGCCGGGGCTCCGCCTCGACCATCAGGTGCTTCAGGCGCAACTCGATCCGGTCGGTGAGGCTCCGCACCGCGGCGGCCTCGTCGTGCGCGTAGCTCTCGGCCAGGTCCGCGTAGTCCACCGGGCGCCCGAAGACAACCGAAGTACGGGAACGGAACCGCGCCAGCGCGTCGAAGTTGAGCCCGACCGGCACGATGGTCACCGGGTGCCCCGCCGCGCCACTGTTGAGCACCATGCGCGCGGCCCCCGTCCGCAGCGGCTCGAGCCGGCCGTGCGCGTGGCTGGTGCCCTCCGGGAACAGGCAGATCGCCTCGCCTGCCGCCAGCGCCGCCGCGACTGCCGAGAACATCTCCACGTTGCGGGAGGTGTCCACGCCCGGATCCATCTTCCGGTAGACCGGAATCGCGCCCGAGCGGCGGATCAGCGGGCTCAGCGGATGCCACGCGAACAGCGTGGACTTGGCGAGGAAGCGGACGCGCCGTCCCGCCGTCGTCTGGATGACCGCCGGATCGATGAGGGTGTTGGGATGGTTGGCCACCAGCAACAGGGCGCCTCCCGGCAGGACGCCGCCGATGCGGTCGACGCGGTAATAGGCATGCACGGCCAGCCGGGCGAGTCCCCAGACCCAGGAGTGCGGCGGCGTCGTCCCGGCGGGTGCGGACGGTGTGGCCGGCATGTTCCTCTACGTTCGCCGGGTGGCCGCGAAACGGAGCCGGACGTAGTCGGCGGTCCAGCCGCCGTCGGCCGTGCGGAGCACCGGCTCGAGCCGTTCGCGCATCTCGCGCAGCACGGCCGGCCGGTCGCTGTCGGGGACGCCGGCCAGGAAGGGCTGGGCGAAGGTCTCCAGCCAGTCGGTCACGTCGGACGGCAGCGGCGTCGGCCGCGGAAACAGGCGGATGGAGTCGACCTCGAAGCCGTTGGCGTGCAGGCGCTCGCGATACGCCTCCACGGTCGGGAAGTACCACGGATTCAGGCGCTCCGCGTCGAGCCCGCGCTTCGCGAGGACGTCGCCGAAGGCGGCGCGGATCGACGCGACGCAACCGTGGCCGCCGAGCTCCGCCACGAGCCGGCCGCCCGGAGCGAGGGCCCGGTGGATGGCCGCCAGCGCCGCGTCGGGATCCCGGATCCAGTGCAGCACCGCGTTGCTGAACACCGCGTCGAACTCCCCATCGAAGTCCAGGGCGGCAACGTCGGCCACGCGCGCGTCGAGCCCGCGCTCCCGCGCCGCCCTCACCTGCTCCGGGCTGGCGTCGATGGCCACGACGCGGCAGCCGGCCTCGACCAGCTTCTCCGTCAGCGCGCCGTCGCCGCAGCCGACATCGAGCACGCGCTCGCCCGGCCGCGGGTCGAGCAACTCCACCACCGGCGCCCCGAGGTCGGAGACGAACCGCGCGTGCGTGGCGTACCGACCGGGCTCCCAGACCTGCATTGATGCTGCTCGCGACTACCGGGCATTCGGCGTGTTCGATCCGATCGCGATATAGCGGGTGGCGTCGATCCGGCCGGTGTAGATGGCCATGCCGACCACGGCGTCGATGCCTTCCCCGTCGAGCCGGTCGATCTCGTCCGGGGTGGTGATGCCCCCCGCCGCCGTCAGGCGGCGCGCCGTCGCGTCTCGCACGGCCAGGATGGCATCCATGTCGGTCCCCTGCATCAGCCCTTCCCGGTCCACGTGCGTGTAGAGGAACTCGCCGCACCACGGCTCGAGCGCGCGGACCGCCTCGACCGCGGTGAGCGGCGTGGCCTCCCGCCAGCCCTTGACGACGACCCGCCCGCCCTTGCTGTCCACGGCAGCGATGACCCGCTCGGGGCCGACCGCCGCGGCCAGCGACGCGGCGAAGTCGAGGTCGGGCCGGCCGTCGCGGAACAGCGACGAGCCGACGATGACCGCACTTGCGCCGTAGCCGAGCACCGCGCGGGCGCGCTCGACCGTGCGGATCCCCCCCCCGACGCGGCACGTGAGCCGCGGCGCGATCGACTGCACCAGCGTGTCGTTCGTGCCGGAGCCCATCGCGGCGTCCAGGTCGATGACTTGCACGCGCGGGAAGTCCTGGAACTTCCGCACCCAGCCGTCGACGTCGTCCGAGGCGATGGCCGGCCGCTCGCCCTGGACGAGCTGCACGACCTGTCCGCCCTTGAGATCTATCGATGGAATCAGCACGGTTGCCTCGCTCCCGGCGCAATTCTTCTCAAGCGGAGGGCTCGGCACCGCCGGTGCGCGCCCAGTGGCCCATTCGCACCGGGATGTCGCGCTCGTGGAGGTGCTGCTTCAGGTCGGCCACCGCGTGCTCGGCGTAGTGGAAGATGGACGCCGCGAGCGCCGCGTCCGCCTTCCCCGCCGTGAACACGTCGACGAAGTGATCGAAAGTGCCGGCGCCGCCCGACGCGATGACCGGGATGGAGACCGCCTCGGAGACCGCCGCGGTCAGCTCGCAGTCGAAGCCGCTCTTCGTGCCGTCGCGGTCTATCGAGGTCAGGAGGATCTCGCCGGCGCCCCGGTCGGCCGCCTCCCGCGCCCATTCCACCGCATCGCGTTCGGTCGCCTGCCGCCCGCTGCGCACGTAGATCCGGAACCCGCCGCCTTCCCGCTTGGCGTCGATGGCAACGATCACCGCCTGGCTGCCGTAGCGGCGGGCGAGAGCGGTCAGCAGCGCCGGCCTCGCGATGGCGGCGGTGTTCAGGCTGACCTTGTCGGCTCCCGCCTCGATGGCGGCGTCGGCGTGCGCCTCGTCGTTGATCCCGCCCCCGACGCACAGCGGCAGGAAGATCTCCTGCGCCACCGCGTGGATCGTCCGCGCCATCGCCTTGCGCTTCTCGATGGTGGCGGTGACGTCGAGGATCACCACCTCGTCGATGCCCTCGCGATTGTAGCGCCGGGACAGCGCGGCCGGATCGCCGGCCGAGCGCAGCCCTTCGAAGTTGATGCCCTTGACGACCTGCCCTTCGCGCACGTCCAGGCAGGCGATGATGCGCTTCGACAGCATCAGGCGGCCATCCGATCGAGGACGTTCTTGAACAGACGCAGCCCGACGTCGCCCGACTTCTCCGGGTGGAACTGCATGCCGACCAGCCGCTCGCGCTCGACGACGCTGGCGAACTCGATGCCGTAGGTGGTCGAGCCGATGCACTCGGGGCCCACGGGAGCGGCGTACGAGTGCGTGAAGTACACCTGGTCGCCCTCCTCCACGCCGTCGAGCACCCAGGAGTCGCGGGTCCGGTGCAGGCTGTTCCAGCCCACGTGCGGCACCTTGAAGAGGGCGCCGTCGGCGGGGCCGGCCGGGTCGGGATGCTCGATGAGCCGGCAGCGTCCCGGCAGCGCGCCGAAGCCGGGCACGCCGGGCGCTTCCTCGCTGCCTTCGAAGAGCCACTGCAGGCCGACGCAGATGCCCAGCAGCAGGCCGCCGCGCTCGAGCACGCCGGCGATGGCGCGCCGCCAGTCGGCGTCGAGGGCGGCCGTCACCTCGAAGTTGCCCACGCCGGGGACGATCACCGCGCTGGCCGCGGCCAGCGCGCCCGGTCCGGCCGGCGTCTCGAAACGCGCGCCGAGGTGGGTGAGCGCCTTGCGCACCGAGGTGAGGTTGCCGGCGTCGTAGTCGATCAACGCAATGCTCACAGCAGCTCCTTCGTGCTCGGCAGCATCTCGCCGAGCTGCCGGTCGCGCGAGCAGGCCACTCGCAGCGCCCGCGCGAACGCCTTGAAGAGCGCCTCTATCTGGTGATGGCTCGACCGGCCGTACAGCACCTTCACGTGCACGTTGGCGCGCGCCCCCTGGGCGAAGCCGTCGAAGAAGTCGTGGACCAGCTCGGCCTGCAGGTCGCCCACGCGCTCGACGGCCAGATTCAGGTCGGTCACGGCGTGCACGCGTCCGCTCAGATCGACGGCCGCCACCCCGAGCGTCTCGTCCATCGGCATGACGAAGTACCCCGCCCGGTTGATCCCCCGTTTCGATCCGAGCGCCTGCGTCACCGCCTGCCCGAGGGCGATGCCGACGTCCTCGACCGTGTGGTGCTGGTCGACGTCGAGGTCGCCGGTCGCCCGCAGCGTCAGGTCGAACGCCCCGTGCCGGGCGAGCAGCTCGAGCATGTGGTCGAAGAAGCGGATGCCCGTGCTGACCGTGTACCGCCCGCGGCCGTCCAGCGCGATCTGCAGCGCGATCTGCGTCTCGGTCGTCTCGCGGTTGATCGTCGCCTCCCGCGGGTCGGGCGCCGTGTCGTTCGTGCTCAACCGCCCTCCTCCCGGCCGCCGGTCTCGGGTCTGGATCGTCTGCCGCGGGGCGGCGGCAGCACCCGCCGCGCCACCGACGCGGCGTGGGCGTGGAGCCCCTCCGCGTTGGCCAGTGAGATCACGCTCGGCGCCAGGCCGCGCAGGCCCTGCCGGGTCAGCCGCTGCACGCTGTTCACGCGCACGAAGTCGGCCGCGCTCAGGCCCCCGCGGACTTGCGCCGCGCCGTCGGTCGGCAGCACGTGGTTCGACCCGGTGGCGTAGTCGCCGGCCGCCTGGGCGCCGAAGGGCCCGACGAAGACCGTGCCGGCCCGGACCACGCGGCGGGCCACGGCCAGCGTGTCGGTCACCGCGTGCTCGGGGGCGATGGCGTTCGCCAGATCGACCGCCTCGTCCAGGGTGGTCGTCACCACCGCGACGCCGTGGGCCGCTATCGACGGCGCCGCCCCCGGATGCTCTTCGATCTGCGCGGCTACGGCGGCGGCCACCGCCCGCGCCAGCGACCGTTCCGGCGTCAGCAGGATCGCCCGGGCGTCCGGATCGTGCTCGGCCTGCGCCACCAGGTCCGCGGCGATCCACTCCGGGTTGCCGTCGCTCGAGACGACGACGATCTCGGTCGGTCCGGCGTAGAAATCGATGGGGCAGTCGCGCGCCACCTGCGCCTTGGCGGCGGCGACGTAGGCGTTGCCCGGGCCGACGATCCGGTCGACGCGCGGAATGGTCGCCGTGCCGTAGGCGAACGCGGCGATGGCGTGCGCCCCGCCGATGCGGAACAGGCGCGAGACCTTCGCTTCGACCGCCGCCGCGAGCACGGCCGGCGCGGGGTTCGGGCAGGTCGCGATCACCTCCGGCACGCCGGCCGCCCGCGCCGGGAGCGCGGTCATCAGCAGCGACGACGGCAGCGGGTGGCGTCCGCCCGGCACGTAGCAGCCGACGCGGTCGAGCGGCGTCACGCGCTGCTCGACCACCACGCCGGGCGCCACCGTCTCCCGCCAGCCCCGGGGGACCTGCTTTGCCGACACGCGCCGGATGTGCCGCGCCGCGGTCCTGATCGCCGCGCGCACCGCGGGCGGCGTCTCCTGCGCGCCCCGCCGGATCTCGTCCGCCTCGATCTCGACGGCGCCCCGCAGGCGGTCGAACGCGCGGGCGTACTTCAGCACGGCCCGGTCGCCGCGCCGCCGCACGTCGTCGACGATCTCCGCCACCCGGCCGGCGACGTCGGGGTCGGGCGTCCGCCCGCGCTCCACCAGCGCCCGCACCGCCCGCGCCTGCGACGACGCGATGATCCTCATAGGACGATCTTGTTCAGGGGATACTCGACGATCCCGTGTCCGCCGGCCGACCGCAGGCGCGGCATGAGCTCGCGGACGTCGCGCTCCTCGAGCACGGTGGATACGGCGACCCAGCCGTCGTCCGCCAACGGCGACACGGTCGGGCGCTGCAGGGCGGGCAGCAGCGCGAGGATGCCGTTCAGGTCCGTGCGCTGCACGTTCAACATCAGTCCGACCCGTCCCTGCGCCTCCATCGCCGCCCGCAGCAGCAGCGCGATGTTCTCGATCTTCGTCCGCTTGGCGTCGTCGTCGAGGGCCCGCCGGTTGGCGATGAGCTGCGGATTCGATTCGAGCACCGTGTCGATGATGCGCAGGTGGTTGGCGCGGAGCGTCGAGCCGGTCTCGGTCGCCTCGACGATCGCGTCGGCCAGGTCGGGCGGCTTCACCTCGGTGGCGCCCCACGAGAACTCGACGTGGACGTTGACGCCCAGCCGCGCGAAGTAGGCCTCGGTCACGCGCACCAGCTCGGTCGAGATCCGCGCGCCCTCCAGATCCCGCGGCGACCGGTACTTCGACTCTTCCGGCACGGCCAGCACCCAGCGCACCTTGCGGAAGCTCTGCTTGGAATAGACCAGGTCGGTGACGCTGACCACTTCCTCGCCGGTGGCCGTCTGGTGCTCGGCGATCCAGTCGATGCCGGTCAGTCCCGCGTCGACCGCCTCGTCGGCGACGTAGCGCGCCATCTCCTGCGCCCGGATCAGCGTGCACTCGATCTCCGGATCGTCGATCGTCGGGTAGTAGGAGCGGGAGCTGACGTAGATGTTGAAACCCGCGCGCGCGAAGAGCTGCACCGTGGACTCCTGCAGGGAGCCCTTCGGGATGCCCAGACGGAGCGTCATCGCGCCTGTTCCACGAGCTGCCGGTCCGCCTCCGGCGCCATCTCGTCGAGCGTCGTGAAGAAGCAGGTGCGCTCGCCGGTGTGGCAGACGTTCCCGTCGCCCAGCCGTTCCACGCGCACGAGCACGGTGTCGACGTCGCAGTCGATCAGCAGGCGCCGCACCTTCAGCAGGTTGCCCGACGTCTCGCCCTTCATCCACATCGTGTTGCGGGTTCGGCTGAAGAAGGTCGCGAACCCCGACGCACGGGTGCGCGCGAGCGCTTCCTCGTTCATGAACCCGACCATCAGCACCTCGTTGCTGTCGTCGTCCTGCACCACCGCCGGGATCAACCCGTTGAGCTTCGAAAAATCGATCTGCATTCCCGTCGCACTCCCCACGCGGCTCGTCCGAGCCGCGCTTTTCCGCCGCACTGCCCGGCATCCGCCTTTTCGCGCACAAAAAAAGCCTCGCCGCTTGCTCGGCGAGGCCTCGTGGTGCGTGAGCGTCTCCGTTCCGACTACGTCACGCGCAATCCCACAGGCCCGCCCCGGCGGGTATGGTGATGATGGTGCGCATGATGGACGCCCAGTCGCATGGCGAACAAACGATACCCCAGCCGCGCGAATCCCGTCAACCGGCGGGCCGGTGCGCCGGGCGTTCCGCCTCGCGCACCGGCTGCGATCGCGCCGCAGCCCCCCGTTGCGACAGATTTCGCGGGAAGTTAACGTCGCCGGTGCAAGTGTGAGACGATTGGAGCCTACGCTGAGCGCATCCGGAGGTGCGCGAGCGGAGACGGTGGCCGCGTTCACCGTGCGCGGCGTTCTGGATCGTCCATGACAGGGGACAGGCGATGACCAATCATGTCCGTTTCGATTCGTTGTTCCAGCGTCGGTTGGATCGCCGCGATCTGCTGACCGGCGGTCTGGCCCTGCTTGGCCTCGGCGCCGCCCACCGCGCCTCGGGCCGCTCTCTCTTCCAGCCGTCGGTCTTTCCGCTCGGCGTGGCGTCCGGCGACCCGTCGCCCGACGGCGTCGTGCTGTGGACGCGCCTGGCCCTCGAGCCCCTCCAGGGCGGCGGGATGCCGCCGGAGGATGTGGAAGTGGTCTGGGAGGTGGCACGGGACGAGCGGATGGCCGATGTCGTCCAGCGCGGCACGACCCTGGCCAGCGCCGCGCTCGGGCACAGCGTCCACGTCGAGGTGGACGGGCTGGAGCCGGGACGCTGGTACTGGTACCGGTTCCGCACCGGCGTCGACGAGAGCACCGTCGGCCGCACCCGCACGCTCCCGGCCCCGGGCGCGCCGGCCGACAGGCTCCGGTTCGCGTTCGCCTCGTGCCAGCACTACGAGCAGGGGTACTACACCGCGTACCGCCACATGGTCGAGGACGATCTCGATCTCGTCTTCCACCTCGGCGACTACATCTACGAGTACGAGGGGCGCGAAGGGCGCGTGCGAATGCACACGGGCGACGAGATCGAGCTGCTCGACGACTATCGCAACCGGTACGCCCTCTACCGCAGCGATCCCGACCTGCAGGCGGCGCACGCGGCGTTCCCGTGGGTGGTGACGTGGGACGACCACGAGGTGGACAACAACTACGCGAACGACATCTCGGAGGAAGAGGGGCTGCCGGCCGAGCTGTTGCTCCGGCGGCGCGCCGCGGCCTACCAGGCCTACTACGAGCACATGCCGCTCCGGCGGGCGTCGCTGCCGACCGGTCCCGACCTGCAGCTCTACCGGGCCTTCAACTGGGGCGACCTCGCCTCGTTCCACGTGCTCGACACGCGCCAGTACCGCACCGACCAGCCCTGCGGCGACCGGCGCGGCGTCGCCTGCGACGGCATCTACGATCCGGCGGCGACGCTGCTCGGCGAGACGCAGGAGCGCTGGCTCATGGACGGGCTCGACCGCTCGACGGTCCGCTGGAACGTCATTCCCCAGCAGATCATGATGGCGCGCGTCGACTACACGCCGGGCGACGGCGAGTCGTACTCCATGGACGTCTGGGCCGGCTACGAGGTGGCGCGCCGCCGGCTGATGGAGTTCCTGGGGACGCGGCAGCCTTCCAATCCGGTCGTCCTGACCGGCGACATCCACAGCAACTGGGTCACCGATCTGAAGGTGGACTACGGCGATCCCGCGGCTCCGGTGGTCGGCACCGAGTTCGTCGGCACGTCGATCAGCTCCAGCGGCGACGGCGCCGATACGCTCGACACCACCGCCGCGCTGCTCGCCGAGAACCCGTGGATCCGGTTCTACAACGGACAGCGCGGCTACGTGCGCTGCGATCTCACGCCTGAGCGGTGCCGGGCGGATTACCAGGTTCTGGAGTACGTGACGCGGACCGGCAGCCCGATCTCCACGCGCGCGTCGTTCCTGGTAGAGGACGGGCGGCCGGGCGCGCAGCGGCTCTGAGTCGGTTTTCGTTCCGCGTCGAGGACCGCGGGCTCTCCGAGCGCTGCCTGATGGGGTTCAACTCCGGGCCGCCGATGACGCCGAGCGTCTACAACGGAGGCCGTGCGGCAGGCGGAGGACGACGGGCAGTAGGCCGGCCGCGGGCACGGCTCTTGCACTTGGTTTGTACCATGTCATCCTCCGAAGCGGTTCCCGGTACCGATGCGCGTCCGCACTCGTCGCAGTCGGACGGTGAACTCCATTCGATTGCGTCCGGACCGGCACAGTTTGTGCTTCAGTCGATCGGCGGTATGCGCGAATCGATAGGCGGGCTGAAGCAGAGCGTCGAGACCCTGACGGCGCAGTCCAGGGACCAGGCGAAGAAGCTCGATACGTTGAGCCACAGGATGTACGCGGCTGGCGCGTTTCTCGCGGTCCTCACCGCCGTGCTGGCCTGGATGATGAACAATCTCGCCAGCGTGGTGCGCGCCCTCGAGGCGCTGGCCGGCACGCCTCGATGAGCTCCGCCGGCTCAGGGCTGGGCCTTCGCCCTTCGGAGAAACACAAGAGGCTGTCCGTACGAATTGTCCACGTCCTCGGTCAGCGAGTCGAGGTCATCGTGCTCAATGTCCTCGAGCGTACCCAGCTTGCTCGTCCAATTGCCCGATTCCAGCAGTCGAGCCACATGGCTGAACTTGCCGGCCTTGCCGTACACGGCAATCTTCTCGAAACCGGGTTCATGCTCCGGGTTGTCGCACAACTCGAATCCCAGTCTTCGAAACAAGCCCACGTATGCGTCGACTGACTCATCCCGTGGCAACCCGTCGGGCCAGTAGTATCCGGGAGCATGATCCCACCACCGGCTCGAATCGTTGGCCGCCCACGCGACACAATTGTAGCGCGGTGTTTCGTCGCTGGTTATGCGATGATTCTGCGCGTCGAGCTTGGGGAACCAGGCCCTCAGGTCGTTCGGCATCCCGGTCTATCGAAGAAGACCGCGATCTCGACCCCATTCGATCCAGGCGTCCCGCATCGCGTCGAATCTCCCGACATCCTCCGGCCTGACCGGATCCTCGTCGGAAATGGACCGCAGCGCCCAGAACCAGTGATCTGGCTGGGACGAAAGTCGATCGAGAATCAATGGAAGAGCCTTACGCCCAAGCCCTATGATTTTCTGATAGCTTGGATGCATTATCCGCCGCGCCAGTACCGATGTGTGCGCCGTCTGCGCTCGCCATTCGTCGGCATACCTGTCGAATCGCTGTCTCAAGTTTGTCCGTTGATCTGCTCTTGGCGTAAGGAGAGCCGCTTCGTTGATGTACGCATTGCCGGCCGCGGCGTCATGTGTCCGACTCCGCAGCATGATTGTGTAGTTGCGTGCAAGATCCGAGGCTGCGTCGGTACGTGGAAGCCACCTGCGCAGTCCGTGGTCGCATTGCTCGGCAACGTATGGCATTGACACTCGGCCTCCTCAGTCGATCTCCCGAAGGTCGGCCGCCGCCGTGAACGCATGGAGTGACTCAGCCTTCGACCGCGCCCGCTCGATGAGTTCGCCGAGCTTGTCCAGATCCTCTGTCCGCAGGGTCAGGAACATGTCCCGCAACTTGCCCCGACTGCCGTGGTGATAAGTGATCCGCAGCATATGTGCTACAAGAACCGCCTTCGGCGACTGGCGCACATCTGAACCGAATATCGGTCGAAGGTCGGTGACGATACGAGCCGTGCAATAGGTGTTCTCCCGATCCTGCCGCAGGGACCGGGCCTTCGCATGAATCTCCACTGCCGGACATTCAGTCAGCGCAGCAAGACGCTCCCGCAGCCGGCGTTGTCCTGTCTCGTCGAGTCGGAGTTCATGCTCTTCGATATCACCCATCCCTTTTGCGATATCGCTCAGGAAGACGTCCGGCTGGATCTCCAGGACCTCCCCGGCGCTGGCGATCTGACGAACCGCCTCCAGAATCTTCTTGACATCATCGGCGTCGATGGATGGCGTTCCGTTGACCACCTGCTGAACGAGCTCGTCACCGCCGAGTTCATCCGAGGCGGCGCTCAGGGCGCCGGAGAGCTCCGCAGCCTGCTCGTCCTCGAGCCCGGCGATGAGGGCAAGCGACGGCCGCTCGTCCTTGGGTATGAAGGGCATTGTCGTCGCGCGCGTCTCAACCGTCGGCTCGTTCGCGCGAATGATATGGGTCGCTCCGAGTGTCCGTCAATTCCGGGTCGTAGATCACGTCGTGTTCGACGGAGATCGCGTACTCAAGGATACCAAGCTGAGCGACTGGCCCGCCGTCCGGGTCGGCGGTCAGTCGACCGGCTCGATGCGCAGCAGGGCGGCGGCTCCGCGCTCCGGGTCGCGGCCGAGGAAGCTGCCTCCGGTCAGCACGTACAGCAGGCCGTCGGGGCCCTGGTCGACGTCGCGGATGCGTTGTCGCAGGTCGGCCAGCAGCCATTCCCGCCGTTCCTCCAAACCCTGCCGGTTGAGCTCGATCCGCTCGAGATGGCCGGTGCGGTCGACGCGGCCGGTCATGAGCGACCCGGCGAACAGATCCCCGCGCCAGGCCGGGAACCGGTCCCCGGTGTAGAACACCAGTCCGGAGGGAGCGATGGAGGGGATCCAGACGATCTCGGGCTGCTCCATGTCCTCCTGCCAGGGCCGCTCCGACACGCGCGGCCCGTAGTACTCGCGCGAGTAGGACACGACCGGCCAGCCGTAGTTGCGGCCGGGCAGAACGCGGTTGACCTCGTCGCCGCCCATCGGCGCGTGCTCGCTCGCCCAGGCTTCCCCCGTCTCGGGGTGAATCGCCAGCCCCATCGGGTTGCGGTGGCCGAGCGAGAACACCTCGGGCCGGGCGTCGTCGCGGCCGATGAACGGGTTGTCGTCCGGCGGCGTGCCGTCGTCCCGCAGGCGCAGTATCTTGCCGACGTGGCTCGCCGGGTCCTGCGCGAGCGGCCGGCGCCCGCCGAAGGCGCCGCCCAACGACATGTAGAGCGTCCCGTCCGGTGCGAAGGCCACCCGCGACGCGCCGCCGTTCATCTCCGCGTCGGCGACGAACACGTCGCGGACCTCGGATAGCGCCGCGCCCTCGAAGCGGCCGCGGGCCAGCGCCACCGTCGAGCCGTCCGCGGCCGGCTTCGAGTAGGTGAGATACACCAGCCGGTTCCGGGAGAAGTCGGGGTGCACGGCGACGTCCATCAGGCCTTCGAGCTGCCCTTGGAGCGAGACTTCGGGGACGCCCGCGATCGGGGCCGGTTCGAGGACGCCGTCGCGGATCCGCCGCAGCGTACCGAGGCGCTCGGTGACCAGGATGCTGCCATCCGGGAGAAAGGCAAACCCCCACGGGTAGGTCAGCCCGTCCGTGACCACCGAGACGCGGATTCGCTGGCGCTGGGCGGTGTCGTAGACGACCGGTTCGTCGGGCAGCGGTACCGGGGGAATCCCGTCGGCCGCGAAAGGTTCCGGCTCCGGCTGCTGCTCGGCGGGCTCCTGTCCGTCGGCCTGCTCCGTGGGCTGCTGCTCGGCGGGCTCCGTTGCGGCCCGTGCCGCTTCGGTGGTTGGCGCGGCGGGTTGCCGGGCGCCGGGCGCGGCCGTCGCAAGCATCACGAACGCCATCGAGAAAAGGAGCACGGCGACAGGTCGATTCATGGTCGTTCTCCCGCCGGCTTCAGTCGGCCGGCGCAATGTCGAATCCGAGCGCCGCCGCGTTCTCTCGTACGCGTCCGTCGAGCGACAGGACCTGCAGCTCCGCGACCAGGTTGCGGGCCAACAGCGCCGTGGACAGGTGAATGGCGTCGAGCGACCGGACCGGCTCGCGCGGGAAAGCCTGCCGCGACCGCGCCACGACCTCGCTGTCGATGGCAAGCACGACCCAGTGCTCGGACGCCGCGCCAAGCGTCGCGCGGCGCTTGGCGGCCTCAGCCGCGTTCCGTTCTCCGAGCGCGGCGGATCGACCGAGAACACGGTCACACTCGATCAGCGTCAGGTCGGATGTGACTACCAGGTCCGCGGCGGCCAGTTCCTGCTCCGTCCTGCGTCCCTGGTCCTCGCCCAGCAACCAGGCCAGGACGGCGCTCGACTCGGCGTAGACGCTCACCGGTCGCCCCGTTCCTCATCCAACAGTCGCCGCGCGGAGCCGGGAGGCAGAAACGGTTCCTGGTACGGATACAGGTCGCGCCGGTTCGGTCCGCCGATGCGCGCCTTGCCGGCCCGCGCGTGTCGTACGAGTCCCGGATACGCGGCGGCCGCCGGCACGCTGGACGGCTGACGCAACTCGGCCACGACTTCGCCGCGATGCGTGACCAGTATCTCCTCGCCGCGGCGTACCATCCGCAGATGCTCGCTGAGGCGGTTCTTCAGCTCCCGAACGCCGACCGTGATCATATGCTCATTGTAGCCCCTTGCGGCTACAATGCGCGCAGTTCCGTTTTTGCCTGGTTGCGAAGACGACGCCCGGAATGTCGCTCACCGCGCCCGGCTGCGCGGTGTGGCAGCCCGCGCGCGCGCCGCAGGTGTCCTGTACCGGCGGGGCGTACCACACCAGTTCTCCGTTCGCGGTGTCACTCGATCTCGCTCAGGCCGCTTGTGCAGTATGTGCAGTAGTGGAACGGCGCATGGATGCGCCGATTGCTCCGCGATCCGCGGATCGACGCGCGGCCGGATTCCGCGCCGGGCCGGACTCGTTGGCGCCCGCTGTTGGCACTCCGTTATGATCGACGCTACGGGACCGCGTCGGTCCTGTCGTGATCGGGAAACCTGACGATGTTCGACCTGCACCTCGCGGCTCAGGCCGCGCCCATCACCATAGAGCTGTCTTCCGCGGTGTCGTGGACGCTCGGCATCATCGCAGCCCTGCTCGGCGTCATCGCCTGGTTCCTGCGCCGTGAACTGAAGAACAACGACGCGGCGCATGCGGAGCTTCGCGGCGACGTGAAGAAACTGCTTACGGGCGATGTCGAATGGGTCAAGACGATCCGCGACGACATCCGCGAGATCCGCCGCGGCTTGGGGCATGGGTGAAGAGGAGAGCGCCGAGCTCTAGCTCAAGGGGTGCAGAGTGTCACTAGACCCGGCCAGCGGGTCGCCCGGCGCGGCGCCGGGGTCGGCGGCGCACCAAGCGCTCTGCGGGGTCTGCCCAATGGGCGGGTCGCCGATGGCGCCGCCCGAGAGATACATCGCCACCGCGCGCCGCTCGTCGTCTCTCAGTTCCATCCCCTGTCGTTGCATGAGGCCGAAGTTGAGGGATCCGAAGATCTGATCGGCGGTGCGCTCGCGTAGCTCCTCGGAGGAGGCCATGCGGCCGGTGCCGTCCTCATGACAGCGGGCGCGCTGCTGCCGGTAGATGAGTTCTCCGTCGACATCCGCCTGAGCCTGGGCCTGGGCCGTGGCGGCAGCGGCGGTTGCCGAGATGATCAGGGCATCGGCCGCGCCTGCCAGCCCTTCCGTCGCGCCCATGCCACAGCGTCCGCGACGTCGGCTTCCGAGAGATCCAGTGCCGCGATCTTCTTGCGCACCCGGTCGGCACGGGTGTCGCGGGCATCCTCCCGGCCGATCATCACCTCGGTGGCCTTGACGATCGCCGTCGCCTCGTCGCCGCGCCGCAGTCCCAGCTCGTCGACCGCGTCGCGGGTGATGACCGCCGTGAGCTGCTGATCGCCGATGCGGAGCCGGACCTGGGCCAGCAGACCTTCGCGCCGCACTTCCTCGACGATGCCGCGCAGACGGTTCCGGCCGCTCAGTGACACCAGGACACCGCCGCGCGAGCGCCGCCCGCTCGGCGGCAGCGGCCCGCGGGACGCGAGCAGCCGGTCGATCTCGTCGTCCGCGATGCGGTAGTGGCCACCGTCGGTCCGCGAGGTCCGGACGCTTCCCTTGTAGATCCACTGCTTGAGGGTGGAGTAGCCGACCCCGAGGCGGGTTGCCGCTTCCCGTACGGTCAGGATTGCCATGATGAATGCAGAAAAAGGTAGAAGTCGTTTGTCAAATCACCTGGAATGATATTAGATCGTCCGGCGCGTCGTCCTGGTCCGCGTTTCTGGGAGTGGATCGCCTGCGGCGTGTCGTACCGGCCGAGCATGTCGGGGAACCGGATCTCTGGAGGCGCCGTGCACGTCGTTTCGATGCTCCACGCGGTGCGGGTCCGGGTCGCCGGCCGATGCCGGCCCACCCCTGCGGTGATACCGATCCCGGGCCTGGTCCTGGCCGGGGCGCTCGCGGCGTTGGCCGGCTGCGGCCCGGCCGCCGGCGGCGACGCCCGCGGGGCAGACGTGCCCACGCTGCTCGTGTCGGCCGCGGCCAGCCTCTCCGAGGCGATCGGCGCCGTCGCGGACCGGTACGAGCAGGAGCAGGGCGTCCGCATCCTGCTGAACGTCGCCGGATCGCAGATGCTGGCGTCGCAGATCATCGAAGGCGCCCCGGTCGACGTCTTCATCAGCGCCGACGTGCTGCAGATGGAGCGTGCGGCGGCGGCGGGACGCATCGACGCGGCGCGGCGCGTGGACCTGCTCTCCAACCAGCTCGTCGTCGTCGTGCCGTCCGACCGGACGGGCACCGTGGCAGCGCCGGCGGATCTGGCGCACCCGTCGATCCGGCGGATCGCGCTCGGCGACCCGGAAGCGGTGCCGGCCGGGGTCTACGCCCGGCGCTATCTCGAGTCGCAGGGGTTGTGGGATCGGTTGGCCGGACGCATCGTGCCGGCCGGCAGCGTGCGGGCGGCCCTGCGCGCGGTGGAGGCGGGGACGGTGGAGGCGGGCATCGTCTACCGTACGGACGTCCGTGCGGCGGGCGGCGCGGCGGTTGCGTTCGCGGTACCGGTCGAGGGGGGTCCGCGTGTCGTCTATCCTGCCGCGGTCGCCGTCGACGCGCCCAGCCCGGCGGCGGCGGCGCGTTTTCTCACCTACCTGCAGAGTGCCGCGGCCCGGCGCCAGTTCGACGCGGCCGGCTTCATCGGCCTGCCGGAGGCCGGCGAGGAGACGCCTGATTCGACGGAGATCCCGCGGTGACGGGGGAGCTGGTCGAGGTCACCGGATTCACGGTGCTGATGGCGGCGGTCGCCACCCTCGTCATGCTGCCGCCGGGCGTCGCCATCGCGTGGCTGCTCGCGCGGCGCGAGTTTCCCGGCCGGACGGTCCTGGAGACCCTGGTCTCGCTGCCGCTCGTCGTTCCCCCGGTGGCGACCGGCCTGATCCTGTTGAAGCTGTTCGGCCGCCGCGGGCCGCTCGGGGCGTTGCTCGAGCCGCTCGGCGTCGACATCGTCTTCACCTGGAAGGCGGTGGTGGTCGCGATGGCGGTCATGGGACTCCCGCTGCTCGTCCGGGCGACGCGGGCCGGCTTCGAACAGGCGGATCGGCGCTACGAGGCGGTCGCCGCCACCCTCGGCGCCCGACCGTGGCGCGTCTTCTGGACGATCAGCCTCCCGCTCGCGCGTCGCGGGCTGCTGGCCGGCACCGTGCTCGGCTTCTCCCGCGCCATCGGCGAGTTCGGCGCCACGATCATGCTGGCCGGGGCGCTGCCCGGCGCGCGGACGCTGTCGGTCGCCATCTACCGCAACGCCGAGCTCGGCCGCGACGCGGCGGCGATGACGCTGATCGCCGCGGCGGTGACCATCGGCTTCGCGGCCGTCTATCTCTCGAACCGGCTCGGGACCGCGACGTGAGCGGCGGCGGCGAGGCGTCGGTCGTCATCGACGTCCGGCTTCGCGCGGGCGCGTTCACGCTCGATCTGCGCGAGACCATCGCGGCGCGCACCGTCGCGCTGTTCGGGCCGTCCGGGTCCGGCAAGACCACCACGCTGGACGCCGTCGCCGGCCTGCGCCGGCCCGACGAGGGCGTGATCCGGATCGGCCGGCACGTGCTGTTCGATTCCCGGCGCGGCGTCGACGTGCCGGTGTATGAACGGCAGGTCGGCTACGTGCCGCAGGACCTGGCGCTGTTTCCGCATCTCGACGTCCGGCGCAACGTGCTGTACGGCGCCCGCGGCCGGGCGGCGGAGGGCAGCCTGCGGTCAGCGAGCGCCCGGGACGGAGGCGCCGATGCCGGCGTCCCGGATCACGGGGGTGCGCACGCGTCGGTGCTGGAGCTGCTGGAGATCGACACGCTGCTGTCGCGCGCGGTGGACGGCCTCTCCGGCGGGGAGCGGCAGCGCGTCGCCCTGGCGCGGGCCCTGATGACCGAGCCCGACCTGCTGCTGCTGGACGAGCCGCTCGCGGCGCTCGATCTCGGCCTGCGCGACCGGATCCTTCCCTACCTGGAGCGGGTGCGCGACGAGCTCGACACCCCGATGATCTACGTCTCGCACGTGGCCGACGAGGTGCGGCGGGTCGCCGACTGGGCAATCGTGCTGGAGGCCGGCCGCGCCATCCGATCCGGCGCCCCCGCCGACGTGCTCGGGGATGCCGGAGGCCGGTGACTCTCGCGGGCAGCGAACGATCGCGTGGCGGACGCGGCACGAATTGTCGGCACGAAATGGTGGCGACGCGCGTGCCGGAAGCGGACTCAGCACGAAATGGTGGCGACGCGCGTGCCGGAAGCGGCCACCAGGTGCTGGATGTCGGATGGATCGCTCGTGAGGATTCGGTCGCCGCTCTCGGCGACGAGCACGACGGTTGCGTCGATCGGGTCGCTGGTTCCAGCGCGGGCCAGCAGGACGCCTGCCCGACGGCCCATCTGCTCGTCCACGGGACGGACATCCACCGCGCGCAACAGGCGCGCGAGGCGGGTTTGGCGTCCTTGGGGGTCCCGCCAGACCTGGCCGAGCACGATGGCGGTCGTCCGCAAGTCGACATGCTGCTTCCGAGCTGCCCGCAAACGGGCAACTATCGTTCGGTCGTTGCGTTCCACCGCCAAGAACGCACCGGCGTCGAGCACCAGCGCGCTCATGCGTCCGGCTCTCCGGTGCCCAAGCCGAGATCGGCCTCCGCCTGGGCCAGCTCTTCGGGAGTTACTGCGCCGAATTCGGCTTCCCATTCGTCGAGGAACTCACGCAGCGCGTCGGCACGGAGCTTCCTGGCGGCGGCCTCCGCCAGCCACGACGAGAGCCCGACGCCACCCTCCCGAGCGGCCCGCCGAATCTCGTCTCCAAGCGTGGCCTCGAACGAGACGCTCATCTTGTCCACCTTCACGACTCGATACTACCATGGTATGCCCATACCCGGGTATTCTCGCGTGTCGGGGCCAGTGCATCGGGTTCCGCTTCCATTCGAAGCAGCGACGGCACCCTTCGGAACAGAATTTTTATGTGTATACGAATAATGTCTTGCTACATAATAATGTCGTGCGCTTCATCGACCGCGCCGACGAGATGCGCCGGCTCGACGCCGCGCTGGTCCAGCCGGGCGCCTTCGCCGTCATCTGGGGGCGTCGCCGGGTGGGCAAGACGCGTCTGCTCATCGAGTGGTCGCAGCGTCATGGCGGCCTGTACGCGGCGGCCGATGCGTCCGCTCCGGCAGTGCAGCGGCGCTACCTGGCCGCCGCGGTCGAGCACCGGTTTCCGGGATTCGCCGACGTGGAGTATCCGGACTGGCGCTCCTTCCTGTCGCGGCTCGTCACCGATGCGAAAGCCACCGGTTGGCGCGGACCGTTCGTGCTGGACGAGTTGCCCTACCTGCTGGCGGCGGATCCGACCCTGGCCGGCGTCCTGCAGGGGTGGGTCGACACGACGCCGGGACGCCCGACCCTGGTGGTGAGCGGTTCGAGCCAACGCATGATGCACGGCGCGATTCTCTCCGCCGGGGCGCCGCTCTACGGCCGCGCGCGAGAGGCCTTCGCCGTGCGCCCGTTGCGACCGGGATACCTCGCCGACGTGTTCTCGGGCGCCGGAGGGCGCGACCTGCTGGCACTCTACGCCGCCTGGGGCGGGATGCCGCGCTACTGGGAGCTCGCCGAGCCGTTCGGACTCGACCTCGAGCGCGCCGTCGACACGCTGGTGCTCGACCCGGCCGGCCCGTTGCACCTGGAGCCGGACCGGCTGCTCCTGGAGGAGGTGCCGCCGGCCACGGCACTCCGCCCGCTGCTGGACGTGATCGGCGCCGGCGCGCATCGGGTCAGCGAGATAGCGGGTCGTCTCGGCTGTCCGGCCTCCAGTCTGGCGCGGCCGCTGGCGGCGCTCACCGAGATGGGCCTGGTGCGCCGGGAGACGCCGTTCGGCAGCGATCCCCGCGCCGGCAAACGGAGCCTGTATCGGATCGACGACCCGTTTCTGCGGATGTGGTTCCGGGCCGTCGCCCCCGCGCGGACGGTCCTCGCGCAGGCGCCGCGCGAGACGCGGCTGGCGTACTGGCGCCGCCACCGTTCAGCGCTCGAGGCACAGGCCTGGGAGGAGCTCTGCCGCATGGCGGTCCCGTTCCTGCACCGTTCCGCGTCGCTCCTTGCCGATCTCGGTCCCTGGGAGCCAGCGCAACGCTACTGGCGGCGCAACGAGCCGGAGCACGACGTCGTGGCGCGCTCGGTCGACGGCCGGCGCCTGCTCATCGGGGAGGCGAAGTCGACGTCGCGGCCGGTGTCGCCGGCGTCGCTGCGGTTCCATCCGCGTGTGCCGGCGACCGCGGGCGTCGGCGACCTGGAGATCGTCGCCGTGGCGTTCGCGCCGCTGGGGACAACCGGACCGGCCGTCGAGAGCGGCGTGCACGTGGTGGATGCGCGGACGATCTTCGACGTGCTGCGGTGAATCCGGCGCCGTCGGGCGGCCAAACCGAGCGGTTGGTGCAGGCCTGCGTCACCAAGGGCGTCACGACCGGAAGGTCAGCGGATGTCGCGCTGGTTGCCGATCGTATCGCGCAGCCCTTCGAGCAGGCCTTCGACCCTCGCCATTCTCTCGCGCAGGTCTGCCGTTTCGCCGCGAACACAACCTATCTCGCCACGGACACCCGTGATCTCGGTGCGGAGCTCGTCCGTGCGCGTATTGATCTCGGTCCGGACATTGCCGATCTCGGTTCGGACACTGCCGATCTCGGTTCGGACACTGCCGATCTCGGTTCGGACACTACGGATTCCGTCGATAACCTCGGTCCGGACGCCGCCGATCTCTTCGCGCAGGCTACGGGCTTCGTTGGTGAGCTCGGTTCGCACGCCGCCCATCTCACTCCGCATCTCGGCTCGGACGGCGTTGGCCTGAGATTGAACGTAGCCGGCGAGCCACAGGACGGCGGCCAGTTGCGTGCCGGCGAGCGTTGCGCCGATGCTCAGGATTGCGATGAACTCGGGACTCATGAAGCTGCCTCCTATCGTATCGCGGTCGGGTGGCTTGCACGTTCGCGGACCGCGGGGTTCCCCGGTCCAAGAGTGAGGCCACACCAGGCGCGTCCGGATTGCTCGAACCGGAGGTTGTGGAGGTTCGGCGAATTGCAGGAACTGAAACGGGCAGGCCCGTTCTCAAGCGCAAGGACGGCGGCGCTCTGCGCGCATCACAGGTAGGGCGCGCCGCTCCATTCCGGCACCTGCTGGTTCTGCTTCAACCGCAGACGCTGCAGGTTCAGGGCCGAGTAGTAGCTGTCGAGGTCCGCCTCGGCCGCAACGACGCCGGGCAGGCTCGCCGACGCTTCCAGTGCGAAGCGCTGCGCCAGCGGATGGTCCGGATGCTCGCGGTACGCCGCGTTCCACCAGTCGAGGATCCGTTCCTGCGCGGTTCGCAGCAGCGGGTCGGCCGGCAGCCGATCGCGCTTCTCGCGCTGATTGACCTTTCTGTGGGCGGGCATCAGATTCCAGAGATCGCCGCAGGGCCAGACGGACCAGGGAAAGCAGTGATCGATATCGAGGTTGCCGGCGGTCAGCCGCTTGCCGCTCCAGACGCAGTGGAGGCGTCCTGTGGCGAGCAGTTGCTCGGCACGCTCCCGGGGAACTCCCACGTCGCGGGACGGATCGGACCAGGTCATGGCCGCGGCCAGCCGGGCTTCCTCGAGCGATCGTCCCTGCTTCGCACCGTAGCGGCGCGTCACGCGTATCCACTCGGCGATGATGGCGGGCTCGATCCAGGCGCTGAAGCGCTGGATGGCCGTCCAGAGGTGTGCCGGCACGTGCATCGTTCCGAAGCTGGCCAGATAGGGTCCGTCCAGCCGAATGCCGGCCGTCGCACGCGATGCCGTTACCGGGCCCCGCACCGGGAGGATGGGACGTATCCCGTTGGGATAGGTCATGTAGCGCACGGGCATCTTTACGATGGTCCGTGCCGCATCCTTGAGGGCCTGGTGAAGCGTCGCGCCGGTGTCCCCGGCGAACTGCATGCCCACCCGCAGATCGTGATGCGAGACCGCGCTGAGCTTCTTGAAGGCCTTCTTTGCGAATCCGAGCTGTTCGCAGCCGCGGTTGGATGGATTCTGGGGCAGATCCGCGACGAGCAGCGGCTTGTAGAGGCGAATCCAGGTCAGGGCGACCAGTCCCATCGGAATGGCGACGTGGTCGTCATCCACGGATCCGGCCACGCCGCCGGCGCCGTCGGCGATGCGACACAGCGTACGCAGCAGGCCCAGCTTGTAGGTGGAGCTCTTGTCGTCGTTGAGGATGATGTGCCGCAAGAGCGGCAAGGCGCCCGTCCCGTCGTCAGGCAGCCGGATTGCCAGGTGCGTCCAGCGAACGTCGGACCGGCCCAGGTGGTCGTCCGCGGCACCGTGCCTCTCGATGAAGGCGCCGTGATCCCGGGCCAGTCTACGGATTTCATCTTCCGAGACAGGATGGAATCCCCGCTCCGGTTCGACCGGGCCATGGCGCAGCGTGACCGCGAGCAACCCGCCCGGCTTGAGCAGGGTTATGAGCTTTCGGAACGCCCTCGTACGGTCGGACGGTGCGACGTGCATCCACACCGCGCTCAGCAGAACGACGTCGAAGGAGAGACCGCTCCTGAACGTCCGTTCGAGCCCCGGCAGCGAGTCGGCAATCCACTGAATCGGCCGATCGTCGTACCGCTGCCGTGCTGCCGACCGCATGTTGGCTGACGGTTCGACCGCGACGACCTCGTGTCCCCGCGACGCCAGCCACGCGGCGTCGCGACCGCTGCCGGCGCCCACGTCGAGGACGGTTCCCGTCTTCGAGGGAAGCAGGTCTTCGAGCCAGTGATGAATCCGTTCGGCGGGTACGCTCTCGTAACGATCCGCGAGTTGTTCCGCGCGCGCGTCGTACCAGGAAATCGCGTCAGTCAATGGGTCGGCCGCTCCACGCCATCCACTGCTGATCTCGCATACGGTTCACAGGCTTCCCATCCTAGCGTGAATGCTCGTGCGCGGTGGCAGGCTTGCGGGGCGAGCGACGTGTGGGAGTCCTGCATCGTGTCGCACATGCCACGGTTTTGCACGATAGAATCGATCTGCCGGGAACCGCAGATGGACGCAGGTCGGGAATCAGCGCGGCTCGTGAACTTCGTCGAGGTCGAGCGTCGCTTTCGTCGCTCCGTGAACCTGGATCGGGACGCGGGCTCCCCGGCCGCGCTCGACGGCTACATCGTCACGCCGGCGGTTCGTCGCGCCCTCGCGCAGATCGCGGACGGCCTCGGTGAAGAAGGCGGCGACCGGGTGTGGAGCCTGGTGGGGCCTTACGGGTCGGGCAAGAGCGCATTCGCCGTCTTCCTGGCCGATCTGCTGTCGCCCAGCGCGTCACCCGGCGGGAAGGCGGCTCGGAAGCTCCTGCACGAGTCGAGCGACGTTGCCCTTCCGCGCCAGAGGTTGCATCCGGTGGTCCTCACCGCCGAGCGTGCGCCCCTGGACACGCTTCTGCTCAAGGCTCTGGGTTCGACGCTCGACGCCATCTGGAGGCGACAACGAGGAGCGAAGCCGCGGGTGCTGAAGACGATCCGGCAGTACCTGGACGAGTCGGGTTCTGAGTCTTCGCGGTGCGCGACATCCGACGTCGTCGGGTGCTTCGAGGAAGCGCTCCGGGCGATGGCGGCGAAGACCGGAGCCGGCCTGCTGCTGATGGTCGACGAAGCTGGCAAGGCGCTGGAGTACGCCGCGCAGCAGCACACGCGAGGCGATGTCTACCTGCTGCAGGCCCTTGCGGAGGTCGCGGCCCGCACCAGCGGCGTCCCCTTCGTGATTCTGACCGTCCTGCATCAGTCTTTCGAGCACTACGCGCACCAGTTGGGTCCGTCCGACCGGAACGAGTGGTCGAAAGTGCAGGGCCGCTTCGGCGAGATCGCTTTCCGGGAAGGCGGCGATCAGATGATCCGTCTCACCGCGGCAGCCATTCGGACCACGGGACGTTCCACGCCGCAGGGCTGGACGCGTATCGTCTCCGCCGTGGCCGCGTGGGTTTCCGAGGGCACGGGTTGGGACAGAACGGAACTGGCCGACCACCTGGACGTCTGCTGGCCGCTTCATCCGATCTCGGCTGCCCTGCTCGGGCCGCTGTTTCACTCCCGTTCGGCCCAGAACGAGCGTTCGCTGTTCGCGTTCCTGTCCGCCGGAGAACCGCTGAGCTTTCGTGACTTCCTGCGCACGCACGGGCCGGACAGCCTCTACACGGTCGACCGGCTCTTCGACTACGCGACCGGCATGATCGGCGGCCGCGTGCTCGGCCGGGACGGCCGGCGGTGGGCGGCGATCGAGACCGCGATCCAACGGCTGCCACCCGAGTCTGACGCCGTGGACGAGCAGGTGCTCAAGACGGTCGGCCTGCTCGCGATGCTCGGCGACCGGGTGGGTCTGCGGGCGTCATCCGAGACCGTGGCGGCGTGCGTCGACCACGGCGGGGCGGCGGACCGTTCGCTCGAGCGCCTCAAGTAGCGGTCGATCCTCGTCTACCGCCAGTTCCGCGATGCGTTCCAGATCTGGGAGGGCAGCGATCTGGATCTGGACGATCTGGTGCTTCGCGCCGGGCAACAACTACCGAGCGACTTCTCCGTGGCGACGGTGCTTCAACGGCATGCGCCGCAGACCCCGTTCGTGGCCCGGCGCCACCTGTTCCAGACCGGCACGTTGCGCTTCTTCGACGTGCACTTCGTCGAGGCGTCCACGCTGATTCAGGGCGGGGAATTGAAGCTGAGCGGCGAGGGAGACGGGATTGTGTTGCTGGCGTTGCCCCGTACGGAACTCGAAAGAGAAGAACTCGAAGGGCAGCAGGGGACCGTAGCCCCAGCGTTGGAGCGACTCGGGGCAGGAAGGCCGGTGGTGCTGGTGGTGCCCGAGACGTCGGTCCGCCTGTCTCAGCTCGTGCACGAGCTTGCCGCTGCCCAGCTCGTCCGCACGTCGACGCCGGAGCTGCAGTCCGACCCGGTCGCGAGAACCGAGCTGGCCGAGCGCATCCAGGAGCTTGACCGGCATGTGGCCTCCGAAGTCGGTCGCGCGTTCGATCCCCGCCGGAGTGAGTGGTTCGTCGCGGGCGAGCGCCTCGAGCTGTCGTCGTGGCGGGCGGTGTCGAGCGTCCTGTCAGCGCTGTGCGATGCGCACTTCTCGGGTGCGCCGCCGATCCGCAACGAGCTGCTGAACCGCCGCGCGCTCTCGACCTCAGCCGCGCGTGCCCGTCGCAATCTGATCGAGGCGATGATTCTGCGCAGGGAAGTCGCCCAGTTGGGGTTCGAGGGCCATCCGCCCGAGGTCAGCATGTATCGCTCCCTGTTGGAGCAGCATGGATTTCATCGGCGGAGGGGCGACACCTGGAGATTCGGTCCGCCGAGACGCGCTCTCCGACCGCTGTGGACGGCCGTCCAGGAGTATCTGCGCGACGCCGAGACGTGTCGCCGGCCCCTGATCGAGCTCTACGACCGGCTTCGCCGCCCGCCCTTCGGGATCAAGGACGGGCCTCTGCCGGTCATCGTCGTCGCCGCGCTGCTCGCCCGGGATTCCCGCGTGGCGGTCTACGAGCGTGGCTCCTTCGTACCGGCGTGGACGCCGTCGCACGCCGAACGGCTGATCAGGTCGCCCGATGGGTTCGAGGTCAGGCAGTGCCGCATCGGCGGCCAGCGCCGGGAGGTTGTCAATCATCTGGCCGAGATGCTGTTCCCTTCGAACACACGCAGGCCGTCGCTTCTCGGCGTCGTGCGAGGACTGGTGCAGTTCGTCGCGAAGCTCACGCCGTACGCCCGCCGAACGCTGCGGATCTCCGACCGCGCAAGGGACATCCGGGAGGCGCTGGTTCGGGCCCGGGAGCCCGCGCAGTTGGTCTTCGACGAGCTACCGGCGGCATGCCGCTGCCCTCCGCTCGGAAGCGGTCCGACGAACGCTCGAAGTCGTATCGACGACTTCGTTGCGGCTCTCGGGGCCGGGCTGCGGGAGGTTCGGGACGCCTATCCCGCGCTGCTCGCGCGTTCGGCAGCCGCGCTGGCGAATCATCTGAGTCTCCCCGGCGATCTCGCTGAGTTGGCCGTCGAGCTGAGGAGCCGGGCGAGTCTGGTCGAGGATGCGGCCGTCGAGCCGCGGCTCAGGAGCTTCGTCGTGCGGGCTTCCGACGGCGCGCTCGGGCCGGACGACATGCTGGCCTCGCTGCTCACGCAGCTCGCCGACAAGCCGCCGCCGGAATGGTCCGATGCGGACGAGGACCAGTTCGAGGTGCGCCTCGCGTACGTGGCGCGCTCGTTCCGCGGGGCCGAATCCCTCCTCGTCGATCCGAACGGACCGGCCGACGGACAGCCGTTGCTCAGGCTGTCGGTGGCCCGCCGCGGGCGTCCGGAACAGGAACGCGTGTTTCCGCTCCGGGCTGCCGAAGCGAGTCGGATAGCAGCGCTCCGCGATCGGATTCTGGACACCGTGAGACGACCCCGTGCCGAGGCCGCCGCCTGCGACAGTGAACAGGCGCTCGCCGCGCTGGCGCTCGCCGCCGAATCGCTGCTCGACGGCGCAGACGTGTCGCAACCGGAGAGGGGCGGCCAGTGAGCCCGCGAGTGCGTCACATCCTGAGCATGTCCGGCGGCAAGGACAGCACCGCGCTCGCCGTCTACATGCGCGACCGCGAGCCCGACATGGAGTACGTCTTCTGCGACACGAAAAAGGAGCTCCAGGAGACCTACGACTACCTCGCCAAGGTCGAGGCGTATCTCGGAAAGCCGATCATCCGGCTCAACGACGAGCGCGGCTTCGACCACTGGCTGGAGGTCTATGGGTACTACCTGCCGTCACCGCAGATGCGCTGGTGCACGCGGCAGCTCAAGATCCGTCCGTTCGAGCGCTTCGTAGGCGACGATCCCGTGATCAGCTACATCGGGATCCGCGGGGACGAGCGTCGGGACGGTTACATCTCGTCGAAGCCGAACATCACGCCGCGCTACCCGTTCAAGGAGGACGGCATCACCGAGCGCGACGTGTACCGCATTCTGGACGAATGCGGTCTGGGGGTGCCCGACTACTACAAGTGGCGGACCCGCTCCGGGTGCTACTTCTGCTTCTTCCAGCGCAAGGCGGAATGGCTCGGCCTGAAGGACAACCATCCCCAACTCTTCCAGGACGCGAAGGCCTACGAGAAGTCCCATTCGGAAACGGGGCGCCGCTTCACCTGGTCACAGAACGAGAGCCTCGACGAGCTGTCCGATCCGGAACGGGCCGAAGAGATCCGGCGCCGGCACCTGAAGGCCGTGGAGGCGGAACAGGCGTCCCGGCCGGATCGCCCGCTCATTGAAGTACTCGCCGATTCACTGGACCAGGAAGACGATGAGCACGGCTGCCTGATCTGCCATCTCTGAGGCTCGGTCAGCGTTGTCACCCATGCCGACCTGCGGGTCTCGCGCGGGTGGCCGCCCGCTCATCCTCATGCCGTTTCGGTAGGGGTGCGGCTCTTTTGCGTAGAATGCTATCTCACTCATTCATAAGGGGTTATACG
>VXME01000168.1 GCA_009861545.1 Acidobacteriota bacterium
GCGTTCCGTGTGCTGGCGGCGGGCAACTTTCCGCAGCACCGGACGCTGTGCGAGTCCCGACACGAAGCTCAGGACGTGAACTGGCGACCCGTTTCGTGCCGCAAACGTCCTGCGGCGCAGACTCCTAGCCCGCATCATTCATGAAGGGTTCGAAAACGGTCGATCGTGCCCCTGCTCTGCCCTGCCGAGCGGGTCGCCACGCGTCGCGAGAACATGTCGACCGCGGATCGGTGGTGGTCGACTGGCGGACAGGTCAAACCTGGTCTCCTTGACGACACCGATCCTCAAGCGGCGCCTGGCCGCCGTGTTGGGAGTGCTGACAGGCGAGTACGGTGGGGGTCTCTATCCGGCACGGGCACCGAGAGCGAGGGCGATGCGCTGCCAAGCGTCACGCTCCGGTGTGCTGCGAGGCAGGTGCAACACCATGCGCCGGACGGAGACGACGACGTGGGCGCCCAGCTTGAGCAGGCGGTCGCGCAACCACGTCACCTGGGTGCGGGCGCACGCGGTGCGCGCGGCGCGCAGCCGCAGTTCCTGCATCAGGACGTAGGCGGCGGCGGTCATCAGGACCCGCAGTTGGTTGGCCCAGAAACGGCAGCAACTGGTGCGGTCGATCTGCAGACCGTCGAGCAGTTCCTTGATGCGGTTCTCGATGTCGCCGCGGGCGCAGTACACCTTCTCGTAGACGAAACGGGGGACATGGCGCAGGTTGGTCACGACGAAGCGCGGGTTGTCGCGCGGCTCGCGGTCGTCGAGGCGGACGACTTCGGCCTTGATCACGACCCGCCGCGGCTCGCTCCAGGTGACGGCGGCATAGTGCGTTTCCGCGTAGACGTGTGCTGTCCGTCCGGTCCTGGTGCTCTCGGCGCGCGCGTGGTCCAGAGCCGGTTCGGCGTGTCGCGCCAAGACGGCGTTCTTGGCCATCGCCACGACATATCGGACGTCGGGTTCGGCTTCGAGGAAGTCGAACAGGGCGGGTGTCGCGAAGCCGCCGTCGAGGCGCACCAGGAAATGCGCGCGCGGAAACGCGCTACGCAGCAGCGGCAACAGCCGGGCCAGAAGACCCATCGCCCCCTTGGTGGCCGGGGCGTTGCCGGGACGCAGCATGGCCGCGCACAGATACTGTTCCGACTCGCGGTCGAAGGTCAGGAACGCCAACAGAGGCAGGTAGCACCAAGAGTCGTAGTAGCCGTTGAAGAACGACATCTGCTGGGCGCCATGCGTGCGGTCGTCGGTCGGGTCCAGGTCGATGGTGATCCGCCGCGCCCTGCCGTCGAGCCGCCGTGCATGGCGCTCGATGACGCGCGTGGCCAGCTCGCGTCCCACCCGATACAGTGCCGTGCGCGTGGCACAGTTCTCGAACCGCGAAATCGTCGGTTGCGAGGCCAGGGGAGCGCCGGCCACCGGGTCGCGCCCGAGCAGCAGCTTGTGGATGGGGTCGTCGGCGAGATGGTCGGCGTCGTTGCCGTCGGGATGGCCGCAAGCGATGCCGAAGATCCGTTGGTTGAGCAGGTCCGTCAACGTGTGCCGCACCTTGCCGGTTTCGCGCCGGTCGACCAGACAGCGCACGAACCCGGCCACGAGCCCGTACACCTTCTCGGCCGCCTTGAGCAGCACCGCACCCCCGTCGGAGCTGGTGTGCGGCTGATCGAACCGGGCGAGCAGCGGCTTGTCGAACAGGTCCGGGAACAGGACAGTCTGTGGTATCGTCTTCGCAGTCAAGCAAGGGCCTCCGTGGTGATGAAAACGTCTGTAGACACTACGTTTTCTATCACGCGGAGGCTCTTGTGTCTCTGCCCAATTCAGGGCCTTCATGCATGATCCGGGCTAGCCCGTACCAAAGCGGGGTCATCCCCCGCGCCTGCGGGGCTCCCCGCCAATCGTGGATGCGGCGCCGTCGGCGGGCGGGTGTCGCTGACACCGAGCGTTGAGGTCTGTGCGCCGTAGGACGGCGGCGACACCGAAACCGGCGCGCGGGCATGGACGTCGTCACCCTGAGTTGCGGCGTGCCGACCAGCCGCGTCCCGATCGGTAGTCCGTAGCCGACCTGCGCGTCAACCCGGCGATCGGGCGTCGTCGTCGATCTGAGCGCTCGTGCACGCGGTCACCGACCTGAACCTGGCCGTCGACGGCTTCGCCCAGGGAGCGCGCGCCAACGTGCACGTGAAGGTGCTGTCCGACCGCTCGAGCCACCACCAGATCGAGGCGCTGTTCAAGGCGTTCGCGGGGGCGCTGCGAGAGTGACCTGCTCGCGCGACGGCAGCTCGGAGAGATGCTGCCGAGGACGAAGGAACTGCTGTACATTGACTCTGCAAGCAGAAAGGAACTTCTTGTGCGACAAGAGATCGAGATTCCCACGATCGTCCTTGATTGGTCAGATTGGTGTTCATGGGGCGAATTGAAGCTAGACGCACGGACGGGCTTCGGAGCTGTGTCAATCCCTACGAGTCCAGGTGTCTATGAGGCCAGACAAACAGCGCCCGGCACACAGACTGAAGAGCGGCTGACGATAGGAAAAGCTACCGACCTTCGGAATCGGGTTAAACAAGGTCTCGTGAAGGGGAAGATTCCCCACTCAGCGGGCAAGAAAATACGAGCCGGGGAACCTGTAAGTGGCATTCTCGTGCGTTGGGCCGTGACGAATCGGCCAGCCGCTACCGAGGAGGAACTGCACCGACTCTACAAGGACAAGGTTGGTGGCTTGCCCAAATACACGGAGAGAACTTAACCACCACCGGCCCGTTTCTGACGCCGCTGCCATTCTGTCCTCGGCGGGCGCCGAACGGGTCGACACCTACTGATCCGCCACGCCGGATTCATGATTCCGACGCGAAGAACCGATGATCAACGACAGTTTCTTGCCGTTGAGGATCCCGATCGGCCGGCGCGTGGCGTCGACCTCGCTGCAAGACGTCCGCTGTTCGGGTGACCATCGGCCTCTCCAGCGACCTACGGCCGGCCGTCACCGCTGCAGGAGAAATGCTGCCCGGCCGATCTCGCCCGTCGCAGCGTTTCGGTGCGGAAACCGCCAACCTCAGTTGCCTCCTTGTTGGGAATCGATTCTCGTGAAGATCCACGCGTGGCCACGATACCCGGTACGCCTCAGTTGGACCGCATGAGACCGAAGCGCGCGCACGGCGTGCCACTGAGCGGACGCGGCGGAGGAAGATTACGCTTTGCCCTCGGCGTCACCCATCTGCTTCTCGAACGCCTGCCGCACGAGGCCCATAATGTAGGGCATGTCCTCCTCCTCGCTCAAGCCTACCTCCACGTCGCCATTGCCCCAGCGTCCGAGGTTGGTCACATCCTTGGCGAGTTTCTTTGGGTCGTGGAGCTCACGGAAGTGCATGTTGAGCGATAGGCGGAGACGGCTCTGTTGGGGCACCACGTCCACGAAGTTGGTCTCGGCCTTGTAAGCAACGTAGAGCTTCAGGATCTCCTCGCTGACACAGGCGTCGAGCGCCAAAACCTCCTTGCGGAACTCATCGAACAGTAGCCGCATGGGGCTCCCCGCGGCCAGGGGCACATGGTCGTTGAGCGTGTAGCCACCGGGCCGTTTGGCTCTCGGCCGGTAAGTCTCAAGTACGTCGGCCGGGAGCATGGGTGGCTCCCACACCTTCGCGGCTTGATCAGCGAGCCGCTTCGCGCGCTGCTGGATGGTGGCTTCGTTCCACGTGTCCAAGTCTCCGACACCCTTGTTCACGCGCAACGGGCTCTCCTTGAAGCCGCCCTGCATGTCCCGCTTCTCTCTGAACGGCCGGTCGCTGTACTCGGCGTTGTAGCCGGTGAGGGTGAGGTTGCCGAGAGTGTGCAGCCACGTCTCCTGCACGCGCTGGGCCTCCTGGCCGAGCGACTCACGCCACGCCGCTGAGAGGTTCTCGTTCTGGGGCAGGATGTGTTCGATGGTATACTCGTCCACTGGGACGTGTTCCTTGCGGCCATGGTTTTCCAGCCGGCGCAGCCAATAGCTCCGACGAGAAAAGTTGTAGAGGTCTCGCACCGACAGCTCGCGCTTGAACTCCTCGTCGGCGGGAAAGCGTCGGTACGACGGCAGAGTCAGCATGTGCGCCTGAATGCTCTCAAGGTAACGGTCCTTCCTCAGTACGCGTCCGAAGGTGGCGAAGGTCTTGTTCAGCGAGTTGGTAGGAATACCACACACCGCCCGGCGGAACACGTAGGCCTCCACCAGCCGCACGGCCCGGACGAAGTCGTCCGTCAGTAGCCGGCCCCGCGCGTAGTCGTCGTAGAGTTCCAGAAGGAAGGGAAAGGCAACGTCCACCCTCAGCTCACGGAGGTCCCGGAACGCTAGCGCCAAGTCCTTGGTTGGTTCCTTGTCGAGCGCCATCGCGCAGTAGTACCCAGCGTAGGTGTGGATGTCGGCGACGAGAGCCTCCACGCCGGCTTCTGCCACCTCGGGCGAGCGTGCGTGCGCCTTGAAGGCCTCGTAAACGGCCCGGACGTTCGGGATAGCGCCCCTGGTGTTGAGCGTCAAGTAGTGACGCATGAAGTCGTCGAAGTGGGTGCCGTAGGCCGCTTGGCCGAAGGCGATCTCCATTGGTCGCCAGTGTGCCTCGTACAGGGACGTCTGCTGCGCGGGGTCGAGGCCCATTAGAACGAAGTTGCGTATCAAATCCGCTTGGCTCAGCGCTCGGCCGGTCGAGTTCATGCTCTCGAAGATGAGTTGAGGGTTGTCCTGATCACGGCTGAGGGCGATATCCACGATCATGAGCTTTGCAAGGCCTTTGCACAGCGTCGTGAGGTCCGCCCCGACCGCCTGCACGCGCTCCTCAAAGAAGGCGAAGTTCTCGGTGATGCGGAGCGAGGGATCGGCTGGCTGTGGTTGCTGCTGCACCAGGGCGAGCAGGCTCTGCCTGTCCGTCTGGGTGAGGAGGAGCTTGAAGCCGCGCTCGCCTTCTTCCAGTGGATTGAGGAGGTAATAGTTGCGGATTTTCTTGGCCGAGAATCCGTCCACAGGCTCCCCGTCACCCACACGCCTCGCCAAGGCTTCGAGGATGAGCATCACGGTCGTCAGGCGCTGCTGACCGTCGATGACGAGCAGCGCTGGCGGGCTGATGACCTGATAGATCCCCTGTTCGATGTAGACGATAGAGCCGACGAAGTGGGCCACGATGGCGTCGTTGTTGCCCGTGCGCAAGATGTCATCCCAGAGCTGACGGCACTCACGCTCCGTCCAGCTATAGGTGCGCTGGTAGATCGGGATCACGAACTGGGGCGACCTCTTCAGGAACTCGATGAACTTGGCTTCGGTAGCCTTCACGATGCACTCCCGAGGATGATCTCGCCGAGTAGCCCATCGGCCTCGATGTCGGCGCGCAACTTGCTGGCGTCCGCACGCCGAACGCCAAAGCGCTCGGTCAAGTGCATGAACCACTCAGCCATGCCCGTTCTGCAGCCCTCAGCCATACGACCGCCCCTCCCCTCTTTGCTGTGGCGCGTTCCCTCCAAGCGATCATCTCACACCGGAGACGACCTGCAGGACGCGGAGCTCAGCTCCGCCCGCGCGCCGAGCTGCGTTCTGGGCCTCGGGGTGAATGGGGTCGGGCGAAACGCCGGGAACAGCATCCGGAGGTTGTCGCCGTACTCCTCCCGAGTGCGCTGGCACGGCGCTCGGCGGTACCGATGAATGGAGTCTCGCTCCCCCAGATGTTGGGGTGTGTCGCCAGGGCCGATCGTCTGAAGGTGGTGCGCGCAGCGGTACCCCTGCCCGCAACGAGCCCCTGCCGCGCCCGCCTGTGACAGGTCCGTAAGCGCCGCATCAGGCCGCACCGGCGATGCGTTTGGCCCCGTCGACACAACGGGCGACGACCGTTCTGGTCGGCGAGCCAGGGTATTGCGACAACTCCTGGCTAGCCCGCATCATGCACGACGTCCCGGACTCGGCCTCCGGGAGGCGGTGACGAGACCGGATTCGGTCACCGACGGCGGGTAGTGACCGGCGGGTCGTCCCCGGAACGTCCTCAACCACGCGTGGCGGCGTGGTTGAGCGCCCCATGGACGTGATGACGGGTGCCGAAGACGATAGCTGCACACACGTCCCCGTTGCGGGCGCTTGGCAGCCGACCGGCCGGCAGCGATATGACGTGCGACAGAACGCTATCCGGTGCGCGCCCCGAGCGCGAACGCGATCTGTCGCCACGCCACCAAGTCCGGTGTCGCGCGCGGCAGGCGCAGGACGATGCGACGCACCGAGCGCACCACCTGGACGCCGAGCTTCAGCAGCCGGTCGCGCAGCCAAGGCACCTGTGCGCGGGCACACGCGGTGTCGGCAGCGCGCAACCGCAACTCCTGCATCAGCACGTAGGCGGCGGCCGTCAGCAGGACGCGCAACTGGTTCGGTGAGAACTTCTGGCAACTCGTGCGGTCGAGCTGCAGGGCCTTCAGCTCCTTGATCCGGTTCTCGACGTCGCCGCGCGCGCAGTAGACCTTCTCGTAGATGAAGCGCGGCGTCTGCCGCAGGTTCGTCACCACGAAGCGCGGGTTGTCCCGCGGCTCGCGGTCCCCGAGGCGAACGACCTCGGCCTTGATCACGACGCGGCGCGCGTGACTCCATTTGCCGGCCCGATACTCGTCGGTCTCGGTGTAGACGTGCTCGGTCTGGTCGCTGCGCCAAGTGCGCGCCCGCGCCACCAGCATGGCCGGCTCGGCGTGTCGCAGCAGGACCGCGTTCTTCGCCATCGCTACCACGTAATCGAGCCGCGGCTGCGCCTCCAGGAAGTCGAAGACCGCCGGGCTGGCAAAGCCCCCGTCGAGCCGAACGAGAATGCGCGCCCGCGGAAACGCCCGGCGCACCAGCGGCAGCAAACGCGACAACAGCCCGACCGTCCCCGTCGGAGGCGACCGCCTTGCCGTGCCGCAGCAGCGCCGCGCACAGATATTGCTCGGATTCGCGGTCGAAGCGCAGGAAGGCCAGCAGCGGCAGGTAGCACCAGTTGTCGTAGTACCCGTTGAACAGGGTGTACTGCTGCGCCCCGTGCGTCGGGTCGTCCGTCGGGTCCAGGTCGATGGTGATGCACCGCGCCTGCCCGTCCAGACGGCGGCGATGGCGCTCGATGACCCGCGTCGCCAACTCGTTCGCCATGCGGTAGAGCGCGCAGCGGTTGAACGCGTTCTCGAACCGCGACAGGGTCGGCTGCGATGCCAGGCGCTCACCCGAAACCGGGTCTCTGTCGAGCAACAGCTTGTGCACCGGGTCGTCGGCGAGGTGGTCGCCGTCGTTGCAGTCGGGATGGCCGCAGGCGATGCCGAAGATGCGCTGGCCGACCAGGTCCGCGAGCGTGTGACGGGTCTTGTCCGGCGCGCGCTTGTCGAACAGGCACCCGGCGAACGCCTTGACCAGACCGTAGACGCGCTCGGCGGCCTTCAGCAGAACCGCCCCGCCGTCGGAGCTGGCCTGCTCCTGGTTGAACTGGGCGAACAGCGACTTGTCGAACAGATCCGGGAACAGAACAGTCTGTGGTACAGTGTCGGTCGTCACGCAGGGGCCTCCGTGGTGGTGTAAGTGCTTGTTGCCACTACACTTGTACCACGCGGAGGCTCTTGTTTCTGTCCGAAATCACACCCGCCGCGAATCTTCCGGGCTAGTGTCCAGTCCCCACAATTCGTTGCAGAATTCTCGGGCCGTTCAAGACAGGAAAAGCGAGCAAGAACGCTGTTATCGTGTCCGACGCCGACCTGTTCGCCGCTCGTCATGCTGGCGATCTCCGCTTGTAGTTTTTTGGCCAGGGTGAGTCCGCCGATCCCAAACCGCCGTGGTCGACCAAGGTCCCCCGGCTCAGGCGGTCGGCGTATTCCCTGGCGTGTCCGTAGTCGTGCCCCGTTGTCTGTGTGTCGGTCGGCTGCGACTTCGCCGTCCGTGGCGGCGAGATCCCCATCGGCAACCGCGACGAGTGCCGAATCACCGACCGCAAAACAGGTCGACCGCCGATTCCGGGACGGCGACGACGTGCTCCTGTGCACCGACGCCGGGCCCGGAGAGTTGAACCTTCCACTCCTGCGGCGCCCTGGTCAACTACGACATGCCGTGGAGCCCGATGCGCGCCGACCCGCCCATCGCGACGCTTGCAGACTGTGGTCCCCCTGCAACCCGCATTCATGCGCAGAAGTTCCTTCCGAACAACGACTTGCCAATTCGTTACGCCCGTTCGCCGCGGCCTCACGCCGTCTTTTCCCCCAATTCTCGCGCTACCAACGTCCGTTTCCCATCGCGTCGTCACGCCGGATAGTCGCGCTCGATGGCATGGAGCTTGGTCGCCTTCGTTAGAATGTTGAGAGCGGTCTTGTCTTTCTCAGCCGCCTTCGCCATCTCCTCCGTCCAGAGTTTCGCATCGAAGTAGACTAAGTCCTCCGACCGCCCGCGCGTATTCGACGTTTCCGTCGCCAGCCCAACAATATCCTGCGCATCCGGGAAGTCCAGCTTGACCACACGGCAACATGCTTCAAGGTACCTCCGGCGCACATCTCGATACCGTGGCTCCGATACGCCGGCGGGCCTCGGAAGAACCAGCAGCACGTAGTACGGATCACCAGACCGCGACGGTGACACCACTCGAAGTCGTCTCATGTCAGACGGAGTGACCTTGACCATATCGACGATTGCGGACATCAACATCCGCCTTCGCAAACGCGGTTCGCGTGCAAAGAAGCGCAACACTAGCTCCTGCGACGAAAGTGTCGTGTCCGTCAGAAACTGTGACGTCCCCCGCAGAAAGTGCCTCGTTGTCCTTTCAACAATGTCATCCCAAACATAGCTGATCTTGTTGGCTTCAAGTTGCTTAGCGCGCTGCGGACTGCCCACGAAGTCTAGCCACAGTCCCTCGTGAAGGACGATTGCGTTGACACCTTCATCGAATACGAAGTCATATTCTCCTTTCGCGTTGCAATGCGTAAGATAGTGTGCCAGGAGTTCCTCCTCGCCAGCCGCAAATAGTGCTACGCCACTCGTGACAAACTGCTCCTTCTTCTTCAGATACACCGACAAATCAGCCACCGTATCCAGCGTTTCCAGCAGTATTTCCAAGGTCGTATCGTCGAGAACGTGCACGTATCCTCGCGTGGGATCCACCTGGCCAACCACGAAAGGAACCGCCCCGTCGTTTCGCAGAGTATGGGCGGACCCGGTCACTGTAGAGTCCAACATCAGACTCCCACTTCCGCCCAGTTCGCGCACGCAGCGGGCGGCCGCCCCATGTGCTACAACTACGCGGTGAAACGTCGTCGTCGGCGCGAGAAGTGACAGTGGGAACTTCTTGGTGCATTGCGTGTCCAGGAACACCCTGTCCGGGTGAGCCCGGATCCACCGTTCTGCACCCCACAACTGACGGGCTGACTTTTCGACCGCGCGCCGATACCAGCGCACCCAATCTAGACGTAGATCGGCTGAACTCGGGAACTCGCAGTGTTTGTCAGAGAAGATGATAACGTCGTTTTCGAAGACTACCAACAGGTCACAGATTTCCTTCCCATCCTGAGTGGCGCTCGCCTGATCGCGGAAGGGATTCGGATGACTCCACAGAGACAAGAAGGTGCGTTTGCATAGTTTCCGCAGGTAACTCTCCGATGGCGTCATCGGGTCTACCGGCTGAACATATTCAGTGTTGGCCGGATAGCGTTGCGCCGGTTGTGCTGCTCGTTCCTCGGCCAGTCGCCTCCGCCGACGTTCTCGCTTCTCTCGACTCTTTCGTCCCATACCGGACACCGGTACCGCGGCGGGGGCTGCTCCCGGCACCACCGCACTCGACTTCTCACACCGGTCAGCGATCATCCTTGCTCTTGATCTTGTGAGCACCCACCAATTAATCCCAGAGCTCCTTATGTTTGTGACCGGCCGTCCCTCGATTGCGTGGTTCAATGCCCATCGTGGCGATTCTACCACTTTTCAGTTGCAGGCTACTGGCACCGAGATGGACGGTATAGATGACCACTACGTGTGCTGAACCGCGCGGGTCTGGAGACTTGCCAACTTCGCCCCTTGGAGTACGACGGACAGCCGCCGGGTCAGCGGCTTGGTCCAGTGTCCGTCAGCCGGTCGCGGATCTTTGGATGGGGTCCCGTTGTTGATGAAAGCGAGCCTTCTGGCTCCATTGGGACGCGCTGAACGTGTGCAGAGTCTCGGGCATCAGGAACTGTGCGCGGCGGTTGCGGCCGACGATGTTCGCGTGACTCGCCATCGGTCTGACGACGTCTTCACGCGGCATCGTCGATCACTTGCTCCTCGGCTAGTCGGGGATTTGTCTTGCGGGTGGAGCCAGGCGGTCACGCAGGATGCAGGGAGTTCGGTGCGGCAGCCGCGAGCGTTGCATGAAGTCTCCGCCCGAGCACGATACTCCATTCTTCCATCTGACCTATGCCCACCTCACGGAACATCCTATCGAATGGGCGGTCCCTCAAACGGGAACCAGATCCGTGGCTGCAACGCGCTGTTCCAGCAGCATGCTCCCGAACGTCTCCATCAACGGACGAATCCGATCCTCGGGCCAGTTCGGAAGATGGTGATACAGCATCAGCCCCTGCCGAAACAACGAATGGGTCCGCCGCTTCACCGTGTTCGCCTTGAGCCAGCGGTCGTACCCGATGCGCTCGCCCGCTGCACCCAGTACCGACAGCACCGCAATCGCCAACGCGCTGAGCAACAGCAGGCTGCGCGGCACTCAGACCAGGAGACATCATCGACCCGACTGCCTCCGTGAAGCATGCGCTACGGGCGCTCGCGGCCCGCTGGCTCACCCTGTCGGCCGAGATCGACCAACACGGCGAGTTGCTGGACATCCTCACCAGGGCGGCAGTGCCGGCCCTGCGTGAGGCGATCGGGATTGGTCCCGAGTCCGCGGCGGAGATGATGATCGTTGCCGGCGACAACCCCGGCTGGATCCGGTCCGAAGCCGCGTTCGCGAAGCTGTGCGGCGCCTGCCCGATTCCCGCCTCGAGCGGGGTCACGAACCGGCATCGGCTGTTCCGCGGCGGCCACCGCCAGGCCAACGCGGCGCTCTACCGGATCGTGATCGTCCGCATGCGCTGGCACCAGCCGACCATCGACTACGTTCGACGTCGCACCGCCGAGGGCTTGTCGAAGAGAGACATCATCCGCTGCCTGAAGCGCTTCGTCGTCCGGGAGGTCCACCACGCACTCGTCGACGACCACAGAGCCGGTGCGGCCTGCGCCGAGGCCGCCTGACGTCAGGTTGCGAAATCACGCCTTTGATATCCTGCTCTCCCACACGGGCGGCCCACTACCGCACGGTCGGCCCGAGACTGGGCGTTCGCGGATTCCCCGCGAACCATCAGTCGGCCGCGCAGGGCGCGTCCGTCTGCGGACGCATTTGCCATCCACGTGTCGCGGTAGACGAGGATGCCCACCGCATGCTTGCGGATCGTGTGCGCCACAGCGGAGCTGCGGCCAGGAAATTGCGGCCGTCGTGTGGTTCGGGGCGGCTCCTGGGAAGACGATGCCGAGTACCTCCGGCCTGGCGCGCGCTACAGGATCGCCGCCGACGGCCGGAACGGCGCCCAGGGTTTTCGCGTGTCGAGGACGCTGGATTAAGTCTTTAATCATCAGTTCTTTAGATGGCGTCATCAGCGGGAAGCGGGCAGGGCGCCCGGCGGACTGGACCGGCGTTGGAGTCGACGTACCGTTTCGTTCTGTGGCTGGTGCCGACGGTGGAGAAGTTCCCGCGGCGGCAGAAGTTCCTGCTCGGCGACCGGCTGCAGGCAACGGCCCTCGACGTGCTCGAGCGGCTGGTCGAGGCGACGTACACGCGCGAGCGTCGGCGGCGCCCGGCGGCGGCGAACCTGGGCATCGAGAAGCTGCGGTTCCTGTGCCGACTCGCGAAGGACCTCGGACACTGGGACGAGCGCCGCTACGAGCACGCGGCTGCGTTCTCTCGACGAGACCGGCCGGCTGATCGGCGGCTGGCGGAACGCGGATGAGGTGGCCAAGGGCTGACGGCCTGTTCGACCGTATCGCGACGTTCGGCGCGTTGTGCGCGGCGGCCTCGCGGGCGGCGTTGGGCAAGCGCCGGGGGCCGGGGGCGGCCGCGTTCCTGGCGAACCTCGAGACCGGATCTGCCGGTGTCGACCCTGGGCGCGTCGTTGCGGCTGGTGATCCTGGATGCGTGTAGGAACAACCCGCTGGCGCGCTCGATGCAGCGGACGGCGGCGAGCCGTGCCGACCTGAACGAGGATCTGCTCGGGGACGAGACGCTGGTGGCGTATGCGGCGGCGGGGACGACGGCGGCGGACGGGCGGGGCCGCAACAGCCCGTACACGGCGGCGCTGCTGTCGCATCTGGAGACGCCCCTGGAGATCGGGGTGACGTTCCGCCGGGTACGGTGCACCGGGGGTACTCAGACTACGGTCGTCTCGAAGAATGCCGGATGAACGCCGCCGGTGCGAACGCCATCGACCACGGCGTTCCCGACGTGCAGTACCGCGCTGGCGGTCGGCCGCGTACGAGTCTGAGATGACCGTGTCGCCGATCCCCATCGGGTGCTGAATTCTGCGTAGGCCTCGTCGTCGATCCCATCGGCAACCGGCAGGCGACAGTCGGCGCGCACCTCTGTCGCTACCCAACTTGGTAGTTGACCCGGTGAGGCGGACCCCGTTCTGCAGGGCACTACCAATCGTGGTAGCGACGGAAGAGGTGCATTCGCAGTAGAACATCGACGGGATGAGCGTGCGGATGAAGGAGAGGAGTGCGATGCGAGTTGTGAGGCCGCTCGCGGACCTGAACGAGGTGACGAATGTCGGCGGGCATTCCGTGGCCTTTTCGAGATGGTCGTGGCTCGCTGTCTGCGTCGCCCTGTGCGCCTCGGCGACGGTCGGCTCGCAGACTCCGGTGGGCGCGCTGGCGATCGATGAGCGTCAGGGGGACCAGTACGGCTGGGCCGTGGACTACGAGACGACGGCGGCCGCGTGGGCGGCAGCGTTGCGCGAGTGCGGCGCGGGGTGTTCGGTGGTCCTGACATTCGAGCGGTGCGGGGCGTATGCGGCCGACCAAGCGGCGAACAGCACGGCGGCGGGCTGGGCGCAATCGTACGATTCGGCGGCTCGCGCCCGCGAGGCGGCGTTGTCGGAGTGCCATGCACGCGGTGGCGGTTCGGGTTTCATCGTGCGGGCCTGGGGCTGCAACGGGCATGTGGCCGAGGAAGGGTTGGGTCTCGATCTGGCGACGCGGCGACAGATACAGCACGGCTTGCGGGCAGCGGGTTTCAACCCCGGCGGTGCGGACGGCCTGTTCGGTCCGCGGACGCGGGCGGCGATTCTGAACTGGCAGTCGGCGCGAGGGGCACGGGCGACCGGGTATCTGGACGTTCCGTCGTCGGCGGCCCTGCGTTCGGCGGGTGACCCTGTGGCGGCGACGCCGCGAGTTGCACTGCCCGCACCCGTACTTTCGGCCGCGGGAACCGTGGCGCAGGGCAACCTGTTCTGGCAGTCGATCATGAGCAGCACGGACCGGGTGGAGTTCGAGGCCTATCTGCGCCAGTTTCCGAACGGAGCGTACAGGGCACTGGCGCAGAACCCGCTGGCGAGGTTGCCTGAACCGGCTGACGTTCGAACCCTTCACTGAGGAAGTCTAGATGAAAACGTCCACGAGATTCGTTGTGGCCGTTGCCATTGCGTTATTCACGTTTGCCGTGGCGTGTGAAGAGGAGGGGCCAACCGAGCCGACGCGGCGCGACTGTAGTGATCTCGACTACTGGACGACAGATGGCCGCGGAGGGTGTATCGCCTACGAGCACCGATGGGACAGCATACGACGGCTCTGCGTCCCGCACGGGCGCGTAATTCGGTGCCCGTAATGATGACGTTGTTGGCATGGCCGAACAGATAGCATCCGACGCAGCCCTCTGGTCCGATAGGGTTGGCGTAGGTAGCTTGTCGGCCGTCAAACAATCGACCAAGACGGAGCGCTGAGGATCAGTGCTTCGCGAGGGGAGAGAGAGGAGGGAGAAGATGTCGTGGATCGAGAGACTAGACATGTGGTCGTCGTGGATCGCTCGCGCGATCGCCATCGCCGGAACTGTCGGGTTGGTGGTCTCGACGGCCACCCCGGCGGTCCAAGAATGGGTAGCGCGTTTTGTTCTCAACACGGATGCCTTCCGCTCAACGACCCAAACCGGGCGCATCTTCGTCAGTGATAACGACCACCCCCATCTGTCCAACGGCCGAGGAGAGAGATGGGTCCAAGATCGCGAAACCTTCGAGGAACCCTTTGCGTCCAGGCCCGTTGTCTCTGCGGCGATCTCGCTGGTAGACGCAGATGAAACCGTACGGGCTCGAGTCGACATTGTTCGGGTCGATGAACAAGGCTTCGACTACCGGATCGGGACGTGGGTCAACAGCCGCCTAATGTCCCTTCAGGTGGACTGGATCGCTGTCGGCACACCTTGACCCTCGGTGGACGGGTCAAGCAGGCCACTTGTGGACACCTCAAATCCGGCCAGTCTCCGGTGGCCCGAGACTGGAGCTTTGAGTCTCTACTTAACGGCGTCTTTGTTGGCAGGGTGGTCCGCATCCTGGTTCGCGGATCTGCAGGGCCCGTACTGAGCGCGTGTGCGTGATGCAGGAGCCGGTCGAGCAGCGCGGTGACGGCGGCGGTGTCGGCGAGGAGCATTCTGACCGCCGTGCTTTGCTCTTGCCGCCCGCTCACGAACGGTTGCACCCAACGCCGGGTTCCGGAAGTCTCGACGTGCAAGTAGAGGCCGTTGCCGTCGCTGTACCGCCCGAGCTCACCGACGCTACGGTCGAAGGCGACGCCCAGTCACCGGGTGAGCCGGGCAGTCATGCGTGGTTGCGGATCGCGGGCCACGCTGCAGGGAGCGTTCGACGCGAACGCGGAGCCGGGACTTCCTGGCGCCTGACGCTTCCATGGCCGGCATCCCGCGAGCCTCCGCGATCGTCCACATGCTGGAGATGGCCGGCGGGTCCTTGCGCGTCCACTATCATGTCGCGCCCGCAGACGAGGAAATGGCTGCTGTTGCCGGTGCCGACGTCACGATCGTCGCCAGTCAGCGAGAACTCGATCTCGGCAGCGCGGAGGTGATCGGAGCCCTCGGACAGGATGATCTGCGTGAACCAGCGGTCGAGCATCAGCTTGCGAGGATCGCGGCCATCGCGGTCGCGGATGAAGCCATCGGTCGCACGGCGCCAGGGCCTCGAAGAGGGCACGAACCTCGTCGAACTTCGACGCCAGGCACAGGTTGATGCAGCGCAGGAAGCCAAGGCGTGGATACAGCCGGATGAGGTCCTCGGTCAGAAAGCCGGGCGGCCGAGATGATCCGTGTCACCCCCTCGCGCATCCACAGCTCATAGGCTCCGAAGCGCTCGATAAGGCGCCCGGGAAGGCGCGTGTCATCCGCCTCGGCCGCGTGCCGCCAAGCCGGCGTCAGATGGCCGCGCTCGGCCAGCGGCGATGCCAATCGCCTGTGCAACGAGCGTCGGCGGCCGGGATTCTCCCGCAAGAGGAGGTCGAGACAGTGGTCGCGCCGCAACGGGTGGAGACGCCGGACGGTGCGGTCGCCGCCGATCGGCAGGAGCAGACCGTCGAATGCCGGTAGGGCGACAACGCGCGCCAGTGCGTCGGTCGAGCCGAGAACGGCACGCGTCAGATCTTCGTCGATCCGGTCGAACGCGGCCAGATCGAGCAGGCTGGCGCGCTCCTCCGCCGAGAGGTCCCGCAACACGGACACACGCTCACGTAGTTGTCGGCAAGCGTCGCAGGATCGACGTCCGGCCCGGGAGACTCGCGGGCATGGAGGTTTCGATAGACCATCCGGGCGACCGGCCAGACGGCGGTGCGCTCCTCGACGGCCAGGAGCTCGCGGCGCGAGAGGCCGCCCTGGACGAAACGGGCGATATCGGCTTGGTGTGTGTTGCGTTGCCTCATCAAGATGGTCGTGGCACTCTACGTAGGTGTCCGTGCTTGCCGAGGGAAAGCGTGTCGTGAGCGGCCGGGACGCGTTCGAGCGCATCCTGCCATCGTTGTACGACGCCATGCTCGACGATGCGCGGTGGCCGGGCACCTCGGCCCTGATCGACGAGGCGTGCGGCCTGACGGGCAACGATCTCCTGGTTGGCGAGGGCCCGAAGGACGATGTCCGGGTCCTCTTCGTCGGAGCCTATTGCCGGGGGCAGCGCCACGAAGACCAGGAGCGTGACTACCTCGAGCACTACCATCCCATCGACGAACGCGTGCCGCGCTTCCGGCAACTGCCCGACGGTCGTCTGGTGCACGTCAAGGACCTGTTCACGGCCGAAGAGTTGAAGACCTCGCCCACCTACAACGAGATGCTGCTTCGGACGGGCGGGCAGGACAGCTTGAGCGTGCGTCTCGACGGGCCGGACGGCTCGTCCATCACGTGGGGTCTGCGCGATCCGGTCGACTCGGACGGCTGGGCGACTTCGCGGGTCGCGATGGTCACGGCGCTGCTGCCGCATGTCCGGCAGTTCGTCCGCGTCCGCCAGGCGCTGGTCCGCGCCGGGGCGCAGACCTCGCTCGTGACCGGTCTGCTCGACAACCCGCGGATAGGGGTCGTGCACCTGGACCGGCGCGGGAGGGTCGTGGCGGTCAATGACCGCGCCCGCCGGATCCTGCAGGACGGCGACGGGGTGTCGGACGGGAATGGAGGGCTTCGCGCCCGGGCGCCGGACGACGAGATCCGTCTCCAACGGCTGGTGGCTGCCGCGCTGCCCACCTCCAGCGCGGTCCCGGTCGGCGGATCGATGCTGTTGGGCCGCGCGACCGAGTTGTCGCCGTTCGTGGTGCACGTCAAACCCGTGGGCATCGCGCAACCGGATTACGGCGCGCGGCACGTCGCTGCGCTGGTCCTGATTGTCGAGCCGCGGCGCCGGCGTCGCGTCGATCCGGCCCTGGTGGAGAGGACCCTGAAGTTGACACAGGCGGAGAGTCAGGTGGCCGTCTGGTTGGCGGAGGGCAGGAGCGCACGCGAGATGGCCGAGGCCACGGGGTTGACGAGAGGCACCATTTATTGGCACCTGAAGCAGATCTACCGGCGACTGCGCATATCCGGGCAGGCAGACCTGATCCGGATGGTTCTGTCGATCACCGAACTGGGATGAATCCGGGGCCGATTCCTGGGCGGCCATCCGGTCGCCCAACGCCTTCGTGATCTGTCGGAATCTCCACTTTAGTCATGGGGCACTGCCAAGACTCGCAGTTCTCGAAGCGCCACATCTCTCGAAATCAACGCTCTGGTTTCCAGGAACTACCACGATTGGTAGTGCCCGAGAGGTGCGCCTGCTGCAAGAATCAACGCGGTGATCATGCGGTAAGGGAAATGTTCGCTCAGCGTTGTTGGCGCTCGCCTCCAGTTTCGGAACCGCCCGCGGTTGACCGCGCTCACGACCGGCGACCTCGCCATGTACGGCTTCGGCCTCAACCTGAAGTGCCAGTCTGACGGCCGCCATGGCACCGAGAACGCACGCTGCCGATGTCGCCCGGGGGAGGCGCGTGTTGGAGATGCGCGTGTGGCGTGGCGACCGCCGACGATCCGGCCTTGTTCATTCACGTGAGCGGATTTGGCGCCAATGACGAGAGAGTCGAAGCAACCCGACGCGCGGATCGTGTCGCTGGCCACCGCGGTGCCGCCCCACCGGGTCGGGCAAACCGAGGCGATGGAGTTCTTCCAGCGGTCGTTCGAGATTCCGCAGACCCAGCGCGACCGCCTGAAAGCGGTGTTCGTCAACGCGGCGATCGACACGCGGTACGCTGCGGCGCCCGTTGATTGGTACGACTGCGCGCACAGCTTCCCGGAGAAGAACGACCTGTACGTCGACACGGCAGTGAGCCTGCTCAAGCAGGTGTCGGTGGAGACCCTCGCCGGAGCCGGCCTCGCGTGCAGCGACGTTGACATGCTGGTCATCGTCTCGTCCACGGGAATCGCCGTGCCCACGCTCGACGCGCGGTTGATGGAGGAGTTGCCGTTTCGGCGCGACGTCGAGCGCCTGCCGTTGTTCGGGCTGGGCTGCGCGGGAGGCGTGCTGGGGCTGGCGCGCGCCGCCGCGTGCGCCACGGCCAGGCCGGGCAGCCGGGTCCTGTTCCTCGTGGTCGAGCTCTGCACGCTCACGTTCTGCCGGACCGATCAGACGACGGCTAACGTCGTCGCCACCGCGCTGTTCGGGGACGGGGCGGCCGGCGCGGTACTGAGCACGGACGGAGCAGGACCCGCAGTCCGGGCGTGGGGCGAACACACCTGGCCGCACAGCCTGGACCTCATGGGCTGGCACGTCACCGACAAGGGCCTCGAGGTGCAGTTGTCGCGGGGCATCCCCGATATCGCCCGCAACCGGGTGCGGCCCGTGGTCGAAGCGTTTCTGGCCTCGGCCGGCCTCGCGCTGGGCGATATCGACGAGTTCGTGTGCCATCCGGGCGGGGCGCGGGTGCTCGCCGCCCTCGAGGGCGCCTTCGGCCTGCCGTCCGGCGGCCTGGCGGTCTCGCGAGAAGTGCTGCGGGACTACGGCAACATGTCGGCGGCGACCGTGCTCTTCGTGCTCGAGCGCGTGCTGGGGGCGGCGCCTGCGGAGAACGGACGGCATGGGACCGCGCGGCGGCACCTGCTGACGGGCCTGGGCCCCGGCTTCTCGATGGGGTTCGTAGTGCTGGAGTCGGACTGATGCCCGCGCTCCACCTCGTCCTCGGGTTCGTCGTGCTGCAGCGGGTGGGCGAGCTCGCGTTCGCGCATCGCAACCACCGCGCACTGCGCGCGCGCGGCGCCGTCGAGGTCGGCCGCGGCCACTATCCGGCAATCGTCGCCCTGCACACGGCCTGGCTGCTCGCGCTCGCAACGACGATCGATCCCGCAACCGCGGTATCGCTGCCGTGGGCAGGCATCTTCGTGCTGCTCGAATGCGGCCGCGCGTGGGTCATCGCCAGCCTGGGCCGCCGGTGGACGACGCGCGTGCTGGTCCTGCCCCAAGCCGCACCGATCCGCAGCGGGCCGTACCGCTATCTCAAGCACCCGAACTACGTGATCGTGTGCGGCGAAATGGCCGTCGTGCCGCTGATGTTCGGCGCCTGGGAGCTGGCCGCGGCCGCCTCGGTGCTGAACCTGGCGGTGCTCCGCGTGCGACTGCGGGTCGAGAACACGGCGCTGGACGAGGTCGGCGCCGAGACACGTCGGGCCGACGACCGGGAGCGTGACTGATGCTGGTTTCCGCCGAAGAGATCCTGCTGTTCCTCCTCGACGAGCAGACCGGGACGTTCCTGCCGCTGACCGAACGCACCGAGGACCTGGTGCTCGCGGGCGCGGTGCTGATGGATCTGCAGCTCGCCAACCGCATCGACACGGACCTGGATGCGCTGACGCTGAGCGACCCGATGCCGGTCGGCGACGACGTGCTGGACCCGACGCTGGCCGCCATCGCCGCCGGCGAGACGACGCAGGGTGCGCTGTACTGGGTCGAACAGACGGCCCGGCGAGGTCGGCAGATCCGCGAACGGACAATCGACCGGCTGATCGCGCGCGGGATTCTGCTCGCGCCGGGCGACGACGGATTCCTGTCGCTGAGCCCGGAAGTCGCGCACGCGCGGCGGTATCCGGCGGCCAACGGCGTTGCGCAGGAGCACATCCGGCTGCGCGTGATGCGCGTCCTGTTCAGCGACGAGATCCCGGATCCGGCCGACATCGTGATCATCAGCCTGCTCGACGCCTGCGACGTCTGGCGCAAGCTGCTCACGCCGGAAGAGCTGAAGAAGGCGCGCCGGCGGATCGAGACGGTCAGCCGACTGGATCTGATCGGGCGCGCGGTGGCGACGCTGGTGCGGATGGTGCGACCGACGGCCCGGGCCGACCGCCGGCGCGCCGTCGGCCTGCCGCTGGCGCGCGGGCTGCCGCTCATCGGGAGCACGTTGGCCGTGGCGCGCGATCCGCGGGGGTTCTTCGTGCAGGAATACCTGCGCAGCGGCCCGGTCTTCCGGGTCAGGACCGTCGGGCGCGACTTCGTCGCCATCGCCGGGCAGGACGCCAACCTGTTCGTGTCGCGCGCCGAGCGCATGCACCTGCACACCTCGGACACGTGGGATCCGCTGTGCGCCGAGTTCGGCGCCTCGCGCTTCGTGCTGAACATGGACGGGAAGGACCACGTCCGGATGCGGCGCGAGACCAAGGAGGGGGTCTCGCGCCAGCTCATCGAATCGCAGATCCCGAAAGTGGTGGAGGTCATCCGGCGGCACGTCGCCGCGATGCCGCTGCGTACGCCGTTGGCGGGACTGCCGCCCATCCTGCGCCTGGCGGGCGAGACGACGAGCGCGATCGTCGCCGGCGCCTCGACCGGGGAGTACGTCGCCGACGTGCGGCTGGTGCTCAAGGAAGCCGTGACCCGCGGTATCCTGCACCTGCCGCGACTGCCGAGGACGCCGCGGCTGCGCCGCGCGGTCCGGCGCGCCACGGAGCTCTCGGAGAAGTGGCTGCGGCAACACCAGTTGCAGCAGCGCGGTCGCGAGTCCAACGCGATAGACAACATCCTGGACCTGCACCGTGCCGATCCGACGTTCCTGCCCGAATGCGACCTGCCGCTGACGGCCCTGCTGCCGTTGTTCGCAGGCCTCGAGACCGTCGGGAGCATCGCCGCCTCGATGCTCTACGTCGTGCTCAAGAACCCCGCCTTGCGGGAGCGCGCGCAGGCCGAGGCCGACGCCCTCTTCGCCGACGGGGCGCCGGACGCGGCGAAGGTGCGCGAGCTCGACGTCCTGCACCGCATCATGCTGGAAGCGCTGCGCATGTATACGCCGGTCCCGGGGGTGCAGCGCAAGGTCACCACGTCGTTCGACTTCGCGGGACACCGGATCCCCGCGGGCGAGCATCTGTTCTTCGCGTTCTTCGTGACGCACGACCTGCCGGAACACTTTCCCGATCCGTACCGGTTCGACATCGACCGCTACCTGCCGGCCCGTGAGGAGCACAAGAAGCCGGGCGTATTCACGCCGTTCGGCGCCGGCGTGCATCACTGCTCCGGAAGAGGCTTGGCCGAAGTGCAGATGCCGTTGCTGGTGGCGACGCTGCTGCACGAAGTCGAGATGGAGCTGGTGCCGCCGACCTACGAGCTGAAGACGGAGCGCTGGATTCTCTTCCCGTCGTTCCTGCCGGACAAGGGCTTCCGGTTCGCAATCCGCAGGCGACGCCGCTGAGACACCGCCCCGAGGGCGCACCGGCGCCCTCAGCCAGAGGCAGGTCATCGGAGCGCTTCGAAGCTCCATCTTCGCTGGGCGACTACCAATCGTGGTAGAGACCGAAGCGGTGTGTTTGCAGTACAAATCGACGGGTGAGCATGCGGGTGAAGGAGATGACCGCGATGCGAGTTGTGAGGCTGCTCGTCGTGGCCGCCCTCGCGTTCCTCATTCTCGCGGTCCCTTCGGTCGTACTGGCCGATGGCCGCGTGGCGCTGGTGGTGGGCAACAGCACCTACGCCCACATCGGGCGCCTGCCGAACACCCAGAACGATGCGACCGACATGTCGGCGGCGTTGCGGCGGCTGGGGTTCGAGGTGACGACGGAGCTGGACGCCGATCGGGTGGAGTTGACCGAGGCGCTGCGTCGGTTCACGCGGCGGAGCGCCGGTGCGGACGTCTCGCTGGTCTTCTACGCCGGTCACGGCATCGAGATGGACGGCGTCAACTACCTGGTGCCGGTGGACGCGCGGCTGGAACGCGACGTGGACGTGCGTTTCGAAACGGTGACGCTGGACGATCTGCTGGTGTCGACCTTGGGAGCGTCGTTGCGGCTTGTGATCCTGGATGCGTGCCGGAACAACCCGCTGGCGCGCTCGATGCAGCGCACGGCGGCGAGCCGGAGCGTGAGCGGTGGCAGCTTCGGGAACCTGAACGAGGACCTGCTGGGGAACGAGACGCTGGTGGCGTATGCGGCGGCGGCAGGGACAACGGCGGCGGACGGTCGAGGCCGGAACAGCCCGTACACGGCGGCGTTGCTGTCGCACTTGGAGACCCCGCTCGAGATCCTGACGTTGTTCCGCCGGGTGCGGGCGCAGGTGCTGGCATCGACGAACGGTGCGCAGCGACCGCACGAGTACCACTCGCTGGTGGGCGAGCACTACCTGACGCGGACGCTGGCCACGGGCACGTCCGTCACGGTGAGCGCGGCTCTAGCCGACCTGCCACGCCCTGACTCCCCGAGCGTGGACGTCACCGAACTGTCCCTCGCGGCCCTTCGGGAGTTGGCCGAGGCAGGAGACCTCGATGCGCAGACCGAGCTTGGCGAGAGGTACCAGGGCGGTTACGGGGGGGTGCAGCGAGACTACACGGAAGCTGCTCGCTGGTATCGGCGTTCGGCCGAACAGGGTCATGCCCTCGGACAGGCCTATCTCGGGTTCATGTACTCCAACGGTCGCGGAGTACAGCAGGACTACCGTGAAGCGGTCCGGTGGTATCGGCGCTCGGCCGAACAGGGGCATTCCTTGGGGCAGAACAATCTTGGCAGCATGTATCTCAACGGACGCGGGGTCTCTCAGGACGACTCGGAAGCGCTTCGCTGGTTTCGGCTCTCGGCCGACCAGGGCGAAGGCCTAGGCCAAGCCAACCTTGGCTTCATGTACGAGAACGGTCGAGGCATGCGGCGGGATCGCGTGGAAGCGGTCCGGTGGTACCGTCGTGCAGCGGACCAGGGCAGTTCGTGGGCACAGGAGCAACTCGACCGTCTTAGGTGACCCTCGCGGGCGAAGGAGATGCACAGGATCCCGGCTGTTCGGGGCTGTTCGGTCGCTCGTAGTAGTGGTCCTATCTCTCATCGTAGTTGCCGTGCCGTCGATATGCGACGGCGGGGACGCCGGTGGTGGACGGGCAGGGCCGGAACAGCCCTTTTATCTATGCGGAAGCGCTGTTGGAGCAGTTGGAGCAACCGCTGGAGGTCGGAGAAACGGTCTCAGATCCTCGATAAGAGCGACAGGAACCCCGAGTTCAACCGGCGTGCCCGCCTTGCCTTTGGATATCCAACGCGTGTGCCCCTCGAGAATCGAAAAGACCTTCTCCTCGTGAGGAATTAGCTAATCTGGCTAGGGGCTCGCCGGGTGCGATTCTCCAGTTTGCACGGGCATTTGGTGCCACTTGAGCGCTTCTGTCTGACGGGACAGTCGAGGCGGCGATCCGCGGCCGCGATCTTCCGGATTGGCCGGGCCGTTACGGTGCCCTCTCTCAGTTGTAGGACGTCAGGAGAGGCGCGAGTTGGTATGTTGCGTTTGAGCCGGCCGGAAGGTAGGGAGCTGGGGGTGTCATGAGAGGTCGAGATGGAGCAGGCTGGAGTGGGGGCGGTCGAGCTTGCCGGTGCTGTAGGACCAGTGGTTTTCAAGGCGTCAACCCATGACACGAGCCCGCACGACTCTTGCGCTCGCTCTGTGTCTCCTGACCATCCCGGCGGCGGATCTCCGCGCGCAGCCGGACGGGGGATTGCGGGTGGGCAGCCACGGGCCGGATCGGCCGCGCGTGGACGACAGCACCATCGCCGAGCCGGGCGGCGGCTACGGCGCGCTCACCGGCCGGCCGCGGGTCCGGGTCTCCCGGACCGACACGCCGCCGGAGATCGACGGCCGCCTCGACGACGAGGTGTGGCGCACGGCGGCGATGCTCTCGGAGTTCGTGCAGCAGTCTCCGCTCGACGGCGCTCCGGCGACCGAAGACACCGAGTTCTACATCGCCTACGACAGCGAGTATATCTACTTCGCCTTCTATCTGCACTACTCCGATCCGAGTCTGATGCGGGCCAGCCGGGTGGACCGTGACACGGCGTGGCAGGACGACTTGGTGACGGTCTACTTGGACACGTTCATGGATCAGCAGGTCTGCTACGACTTCGACCTCAACGCCTATAACGTGCAGGGCGACGGCATCATCAGCGCCAACCAGGCGGAGGGGGGCGCGATTCCCTTCGCCGATCGGTCGTGGGAGGCGCTGTTCTACAGCGGCACGCAGATCGTCGAGGGCGGCTACACGGCCGAGATGGCCATCCCGTTCAAGAGCTTCCGCTATCCGGAGCGCCCCCCCGGCGTCGAGCACCGCTGGGGTCTCCAGATCGTGCGCGAGATCAAGGGCAAGAATCAGGAGAGCGTGGTCTGGGCGCCGATGTCGCGCGACGTCCAGAGCTTCATGGCGCAGATGGGCGTGCTCGAAGGGATGACCGACCTGTCCACCAGCCGCAACCTGGAGCTCCTGCCGTCGTTCACCGCCATCCAGTACAGCTCCATCGACCGCGAGACCGGCGACTTCGTCAACCGCGGCACCGACCCGGAAGGGGGCGTGAACGTCAAGTACGGCATCACGTCGAACCTGACCGCCGACTTCACCGGCAACCCCGACTTCTCGCAGATCGAGTCGGACCAGCCGCAGATCGAGGTCAATCAGCGCTTTCCCCTGTTCTTTCCCGAGCTGCGGCCCTTCTTTCTGGAAGGCGCGGAGATCTTCGAGTTCGTCTCGCCCGTCGACCTCGTGCATACGCGGACGCTGGTCGATCCCAACATCGGGGCCAAGCTGACCGGCAAGGTGGGCAACACGACGCTGGGCGTGATGGTGACCGACGACGAGGCGCCGGGGAAGCGGGACGATCCGAACGACCTCGGCTATGGCAGAAACGCGCAGGTGGCGATTGGCCGGGCGCGCTACGACCTCTACTCGGAATCGCACATCGGTGTGCTGGCGACGGACCGCGAGTTCCTCGACGGATACAACCGCGTGGGGGGCATCGACGGCCAGTTTCGGCTGAGTCCAGCCACCCGTCTCAACTTCGTTGCGTTCCAGTCGCAGGACCGGGACGAGCAGGGCGCCGAACGGAGCGGGCCGATGCTCGGCGCCATGGTCGCGCACGAGGGACGCCACCTGCAGGCCAGATTCTTCGGAGCGCGCATCGACCCCGACTTCCGCACCGACGTCGGGTTCCTCCAGCGCGTGGACCAGCGGCTCGGGGGCGCCAACGTGGCGTACCGCTGGTGGCCGGAGCACTGGCTCATCAGTTGGGGGCCGATCCTCGACTACCAGCTCAGCTACACCCACGCGGGCATCCGGGAAGACGAGATAATCGAATCTCCTCAAACACGTGTGGGTAGGGGCGGAGCCAGTTCGATGCCTCCGCA
>VXME01000169.1:0-2737 GCA_009861545.1 Acidobacteriota bacterium
GCCGAGCGCGGCGGCGGGCGCCGGGGCGGGATGAGCGCGTCGCTCGCCGCCCCGCGACGCCGCGCGCCCACCGGCGACACGTCCTGGGATGCCCTCTTCGAGTCGAGCGGCACCCTGGTCGAGGACGGCTGGACGGCGGAGATGGCGATTCCCTTCAAGAGTCTGCGCTACCCGTCGCGCGGACGCGGCGAGCGCCACCGCTGGGGCTTTCAGGTGGTGCGGACGATCCCGAGCAAGAACGAGACCGACGTCTGGGCGCCGATCTCCCGCGACATGGCCGGCTTCCTGCCGCAGATGGGTCTGCTCGACGGGCTGACCGACCTGTCGACGAGCCGCAACCTGGAGATCCTGCCGACGCTCACCGCCATCCAGTTCGGGTCGCTCGACACCGCGACCGGCGTCTTCGAGGACGGCGATCCGGACCCGGAGGGCGGGGTGAACGTCAAGTACGGCGTGACCCCCAACCTGACTTTCGACTACACCTACAACCCCGATTTCTCGCAGATCGAGTCCGACATCCCGCAGATAGAGGTCAACCAGCGGTTCCCGCTCTTCTACCCGGAGCTGCGGCCGTTCTTCCTGGAGGGGCAGGAGATCTTCCAGGTGCCGGGGCAGGTCAACCTGGTCCACACCCGCACCATCGTCGATCCCCGGCAGGGCGCCAAGCTGACCGGCAAGGCGGGCAACACCACGGTCGGCGTGCTGGTCGCCAACGACGAGGCCCCCGGCCTGGTGGAGGGCGTCCACCCGGACCTGCACGGCAGAACCGCGCAGGTCGCCATCGCGCGGGCTCGCTACGACCTGTACGCCGAGTCGTACCTCGGCGTCATCGCGACGGATCGGGAGTTCGGCGACGGCTACAGCCGGGTGGGCGGCGTGGACGGGCGGTTCCGGCTGGGCCGCACCTCGTCGGTGAGCTTCCAGGCGGCGGCGTCGCAGCACCGCAACCTCGAGGACGGCGACAACGCGGGGCCGATATTCCATCTCGCCTACGACCGGACCGGACGCAATCTCAGCTACTCGGCCGCGGTCGACAGCGTCGATCCCGGTTTTCGCACCGACACCGGCTTCGTGCAGCGCGTCGACACCCGCGTGGCCCAGGCCAACGTCTCCTACCGCTGGTGGCCGGAGAACTGGCTGGTCAACTGGGGACCGCTGGCCAGCTACAGCCGCAACTACGACTTCGAGGGCCTGTTGCAGGACGAGCAGGCCCAGGTCGGGGTGCGGGGGGTGACGACGAGCAGCATCATCTGGGTCGCCATGGCCAACCGCGACATGGAGCGCTACGAGGGGATCGAGTTCCTCAAGACGAACGCCTTCCTGGGGGGCGGCTTCGCGGCCAGCCGCCGCCTGTCGGCGGGGGGCTTCTTCAACTGGGGCGACCAGGTGCGCTACGGCGACGACCCGTTTCTGGGCAGCGGCGCGACCGCCACGTTCTTCGCCTCCGTGCGGCCGATGTCGCGGCTGAACGCCGACCTGAACTTCATCACCAGCCGGCTGTACGATCCGCGCACGAGCGAGCAGGTCTTCGACGTCAAGATCTACCGCGCGCTCACCACCTACCAGTTCACCAACCGGCTGCTGCTCCGCAACATCCTGGAGTACAACGCGTTCAGCGGCACGGTGGCCGCCAACCTGCTCTTCACCTATCGGGTCAACGCCGGCACCGTCTTCTTCCTCGGCTACGACGACCACTACCAGCAGGGCGACCTGATCGACAGCACCGTGTTCCCGACGATGCGCTTCGAGCAGACGAACCGCGCGATCTTCACGAAGCTGTCGTACCTGTTCCGGTTCTGATGGAGGGCGGCATGACCGCGCTATCGGTCAACGTCAACAAGATCGCCTGGCTGCGCAACTCGCGCGACGGCGCGCGGCCCAGCGTCCTGGAGGCCGCCCGGCCCGCCATCGCGGCCGGCGCACACGGCATCACCGTCCATCCGCGGCCCGATCAGCGCCACATCCGCCCGGCCGACGTCGACGCGCTGGCCGCGCTGCTCGCCGCCGAGGCGCCGCACGTCGAGTTCAACATCGAGGGCAACCCGGCCGCCGGTCCCCGCGACAACGGGTACCCGGGGTTCGACTGCCTCGTCGAGACGGCGCGGCCCGACCAGGCGACACTGGTCCCGGACGCCGACGCGCAGCTCACCTCCGACCACGGCTGGGACCTGTCCGACCCGGCTGCGGCCCGCTTCGTGCGGGAGGTCGCCTCTCGCTACCGGGACTGGGGCGTCCGCGTCAGCCTGTTCATGGATCCGGTCGCGGAGCAGATCGCGCGCGCGAAGGAATGCGGGGCCGACCGGGTCGAGCTCTACACCGGTCCCTACGCCGATCTCGTCGAGCGCCACGGGCTGGAGCATCCGGAGACTCGCGCCGGACGGGAGGCCTACGCCCGCGCGGCCCGGTATGCGGGGGAGCTTCGGCTAGGCGTCAACGCCGGCCACGACCTGAACCTCGACAACCTCGCCGCGTTCATAGCCATCGGCGGCATCGCGGAGGTCTCCATCGGCCACGCGCTGATCGCCGCAGCGCTGGAGATGGGCCTGTCGACCGCCGTGCGGCGGTACCTCGACGCCATCGCGGCCGGTGCGTCCGGATTGGAGAACTCACTCGACGATGCGGGATCTGCATGAAGAGGCCGGGGGGGGGGCAGCCCCCGGGGGCCCAGTAAGAAATAAATATTTAAAACATAACAGAACCAACACAACAAAAAACACAGGATGAATAAGACAAAAAA
>VXME01000169.1:2747-47312 GCA_009861545.1 Acidobacteriota bacterium
GGGGCGCTTCTGCGCCGCCTGCCGGGCGGTGCCGGCGGTTTTGTTTAACTCAGACTACTATGCGGTTCTGTAATTATGCGGCCCGGGCCTCCGACGGCCGCGCGTTCTCTTGACGATTCCGAGTTGACCAAGTAACCTGACCAAGCTGCCGAAGACCGGTTGGGACATGCTCCAGGTCAACGTACACGAAGCCAAGACACATCTCTCAAGGCTCATCCGGCAGGCTCTGGACGGTGAGGAAGTCGTGATCGCGAGGGGGAACCGGCCGCTGATCCGCCTGCAGGTTCTGCCCGAGGCGCGGAAGGCGCGAGAGCTCGGCAGCGAGCGCGGCCTCATCGTGCGCATGGAAGACGACTTCGATGCTCCGCTCGAGGACTTCGCGGAGTACGTCTGAGTGCGTCTCCTTCTCGACACCCATGCCCTGCTCTGGGCCGTCGGTGCTCCCGACCGGTTGACCGAGCGCGTGCGCGCAGCGCTGCTTGCGGATCACAACGAAATTTCGCTCAGCATCGCGAGTCTGTGGGAGGTCGCCATCAAGGTGAGTCTTCAACGCCTCGAGCTCTCACCGGACTGGCGGGCGTCGATCGACAACGGCCGCGCGCGGATGGGAGCGCGTTGGCTGGCCGTCGAGTCGAATCACTGCGTCCAGGTGGCGCAACTCCCCTGGCATCATCGGGATCCGTTCGATCGCATGCTCATCGCGCAGGCGATGTGCGAGGGCATGACCCTGATCAGCAGGGATCGCGCCGTCGCTGACTACTCCGCGCCCGTATTGTGGTAACGGCGAGTAGCGGGAGACGTCACGGGCGCGCGAGTCCGGACGCACCTGCAGACCTGGAACGACAGCCGGGAGGTCGACCTGATGGTCGGGAAGGGGCAGGGGATTCTGGCCATCGAAGTGAAGCAACGCGACGCCGGCCGAGCGGCGCCGCGACGCGTTCGTTCGCCCGGCCGCGCTATTCGCCCTCCGGCAGCGTCAGCACGACTCCCGCTGTAAACGACTTAATGTTCATGAACTTACGCGGATACCAGAAGAGTCTATCCCACGATGTACCCCACAACGTCGGGAAAGGCTCTGACGGCCTCCGGGAGGCGCTGCCCCTGCCCCGCTGCCCAGACTGCCCATGTGGCCCATGATACGCCGAGTCCCTCGGTCGCGATGCCTCGGGGTCGAACCCCCAGCGGGTCAGCGGTACTGCCACGACCCGTCTTCCGTCCGCCGGCACGCGGCAAGCGCGGGCCGTCCGCTCGCCAGCGACAGCGGGCTGCCGGCAACCTTCGCACGGAAGCACGCCGCGGCGACCGCCACCGAGGGCGCGCGGGGCACAGGCTGGTTGAGGAGGCCCGGTTCGAATGGGCTGACGGTCGATCCCCGCGCGTGCGGGGCTGACGCACATCGAAGCACGGGCGACGTGTGTCCGCAGAGGTCGATCCCCGCGCGCGGGGCTGAAGGGCCCCGGTGAACGTCGGAGACGCCTTCGGCCCCGGTCGATCCCCGCGGCGGGGCTGAAGGTAGCAACACAGGCGAAATCGTCGAACGCCTCGGTTCATCCCTGCCGCGGCGGGACACCCCTTCGGGCCTGATCTTCAGCCGCGCGTTCAGGTGCGGCCGTTTCGCCCGCCTGTCTCCGGCGGCACGATCCGCGGCTGCATCGGGTAGTTCGGGTGCTCCCGGTCGCTGGTGATCGTTGCGCTCGGCAGCCGCCGTCGCGTTTCTTCGACGAGACGCTCCGGATTCGCGTGTCTCTGCAGGTGCTTCGACGATGAGGGCGTCTTCCGGCGCGCCTCCAGCAGGTCGGCGGCAGATTCGCGTAGCGCCCAAGCGAGCGCGAACCCGAGCATGACGATCTCAAGCGCTGACGGGACGACCTCATAGAGCACGAACGTCGCGTGCGGCTGTGCCAGCTCCCACGCGGACGGCGCCATCCATTCGAGCGGCTCCTCGAGCGACATCTGCACAGCCCAGAGCGCAAGCGTCACCGTGGCTACCGAACCCTTTGTGGTGAACGCGCGCCAGCGCCGGCCGGTAGTAGGGCATGGCCGTCATCTGGCCGAGCTGTCATCGGTCACCCAATAATGCCCAGTATGACCAGCTGGTCATACACCGCGTTTCTCGAGGCTCGTTGACATACAAGCGAGCGATCCTCGCCACGGCCCGCAAGCTCCTGCGCGTGATCCACGCCGTGCTTCGCCACGACCGCCCCTACACCGACCCGGGCATCGACTACGAACGGCTCGTCGTCGCCCGCAACGCGCCGCGCTCCGATCCGGATGCTCACGCACCACGGATTCCTCGAAAAAGCGCAAGCTGCGCGCAACTGACAGCCGACGTCCCCGATCCGCGGCGCCGTGCAGGGTCATAGAACGGGGCTACCCGCACGAGCCATCCGATTGGGATCTGCCGCCGGACTCCAACGGGCCGCCTGACACCTCAGCGATCGCCCGTCACGTCCTCCGTATACCTGCGCGAGAAGAACGTTCACACACAGACAATTGTCGTTGATCACGGGATTCGCACCCGCTGAGGAATGACGCCTTTCACGGCGCACTCGATCACTGTCCTTAGAAGCTTGATCGCTATAACTTTGCCAAGTTCCGCGACGCGCGCGCCCATGCCTGCGGCGTCATCGCGCGAGAAGGCGGCAACGTAATTCCCTTCAGTGTCCTTAGTTCCGAGTAACTTAGGGTCTCAGCGGCTACATCGATCTCCTCACTGTTACGACCAGTCGCCGCCGCCATTGCCAGAAACGCCCCGACGCGGTTACCGTGCATTGACCGTTGTTCAGGCAGCAGACAATTGTCCCATCCACGATCACGTGAACGAACACCATCAGCGAGCGCAGCTCGCTCACCTGCAAGCTCCAACCTGATTATCACAAGAGCGACAGCGATGACGAGTGCAACGATGGCGAGTACAACGTTCCTAGTCATGAGGGACCTCCTTCACATCACCGGCTCACTCTCGGGCGGGACACTGCCGATGTGCATCGTCGCACAGACGACGGGGCGCAGGCGGATTCCGAGAACCGACCCTTCCCTAATATGGTCGGATCGTATCCCTCGATCTCCCAGCTGCTCGATAGCCTCCAACCGTCGGCCCAAATGCCGCTCCCCGGAGTCCAGCCACCGTCCGGCGTGGCTGCTGATCCTCGATGCCCGTCACGGCCAACGACGCGGCCGACAGCAAGCTCAGGTGCGCATCGAACGGTCCGCGACCATCTCCCAGCGCTCCACCTGCCCGCGGAGCTTCACGGCCTCGACTGCCTGCTCTGACAGCGTCGACCTAGCGTCCTGCGCGGCTGACGACATGGCGATCAGCATGAACACAATCACAGTGCCTTCATGCTCCCAGTATACCGGCCCGGCCGAGCCCGACCTACACTCGTCCCCTTCCGGCCTGCCCCGTGTATACTACAGTCACGTTGCAAGAATCACTGAGCCTGGAGCCAGGCGGATCTCGGCAGCCCCTCCTACAGAGGATTGTGGACGCTCCCCTTTGGAAGCACCTGATCGTGTTCTTGGTCGTCGTCATTCTCTTCGGATGGATGTACTCCTGCCTGACGGTACACGGCCACGGCGTTGACAAGCCTGGACTTGGATTCCTCGATGGAATCTACTTCAGTATCGTGACCGTAACGTCCTTGGGCTACGGCGACATATCCCCAGTTGGCCTCTCACGATTGATTGTCGGTCTGGAAGTGCTGTTCGGCCTCGCAATCATGGGGATCATGATTGCAAAAGTTACGTCGCGGCGGCTCTCCTACTACGTCCAGCGTTTGTTTGCTGCCGATGCACAGCGTTACCTGAACAGTTCTACGGACAGATTGGATACGATCCGCGAATCGCTAAATACCGCTGAGGCAATGGATGACATCTGGAACACGGTCGTGCGGCTCCATACCGAGACGCGAGTGCTGCACGACTACATTGATCTTGAAAGCAAACAGCACGCTCTTTTTACGATCATTTCCGAGCACTCCGTGCGGCGTGTCGGAACAAGCCTAGAAGGAATCCTGTCTCAACTCACGCGGCTCCTCAGCCTGCCTACAGAGTTAAGATCACAGGCCAACCGCCAAACTGGGTTGCTAGCTCTCACGACAGTGCTAGACCGAATCGCATTACTAGTGCTAACGCAGTGCTCTGGTCAAGACTCGCTCGCATGCTTTCGCGTTGTCCGAGAAAACTGCAAGAAGATCCGGGACAGTTTAGCATTGCCGCCTAGCGCAGTAGTGGGCGACCCTCCCAGCCAGAGAGTCCCCAGAGACCCCCAGCCAGAAGGTGGTGGAGTCGGTTCGAGGAGGTAAGGGAGAGTCGCGGGAGGACGAGACATGGCGAGCTTAGTGCAATGGATAAAATGCCAGGGCGAAGTGTGGTGTCAGTTGAACTCAGTGGACCTTAACCACTCCCATTTCAACAATCGGGGCGGGGTTTACGTGATCTGGCACGGAGGAGAGACACCGGAAACAGTCTATGTGGGCCAGACGAACAGCCTCCGCGACCGACTCGCCACGCATAGGATGGACGACTCGATACAGCGGTACCAGCACCTCGGCCTATTCGTGACCTGGGCTAGTGTCCATCCGGTGGACCGTGACGGGATCGAGCGTTACCTATTCGACACGATGCGTCCTAAAGTTAGCGATAGACGGCCGAGCGCCTTGCCAATACCGGTGCAGCTACCACGATAAGTCCGCTAGCTCGCCCGATAGTGGATGATCAGCTTACGCCTACCGGAGTAATCCAGGTCCGGTCATCTACATTTGTGTCGTTGCCAGTTTCCTGTGAGTATATGTCGATGAACGTTTCAACATGCCCCGTTGGAGTACAACTTACCCAGCTATCACCCAAAGCTGTCGTCTCCACAATCTCGGACTCCCAGCCCTCTAGCAGTTCGCGAGGTATCGGCTTCAGCTCAAGCAGCATCGTACTCGCCCAAGTAGTTCACCAATGCTTCTGACATCAGGTATCGGTCTACATTAGTGTAAGTGATATCTAGTACAGCCCCCGAGTTTACCAGGACGCCTACCTTGTTCGCTAAGTCGTCGTAGACTTCGTAGTGGTAGACGAGTATCCGCTTGTAGCCGCCGCCGCTGTATATGGCGTTCTGGGGCATAGTGATGAACTCTCGCTGTAGCGGGCTCTCCTCTATGTCTTTGCGCATCGCAGCAAAAAGATCAGGCATCAGAGCCTCTAAGCGTTTTAGTGCAGCGCTATCAGGAACCCCAGTGTTGATAGGGAGTTGTGGACGTGGACGTGTCGAGATAGCCTTCGTGATCTGGGGCAGCTCCTTCTTGAGAAGCTCAGCGACCTCGTTCTTTGGCCAGTCAGGGACAATCCCTCGGAATGCGTCCACGGTCAGAGTCTGATCCTCGGCGACTCCGATGGCTCGCCAATACCAGAATGGCGTCCACCTATAGCTGACCTTTACTCTAAAAGGCTTCAGCGGGGACTTGTCTTTCCCCACAAGACTAGGGGCCATTCCAAACAAGGTAGTAATGTATTCCTCCGGACCTAGAAGTGCGAACGGACCTTTGTAGCGCCAAGTCAGTAGGACTGAATGGTCCTCGAAGTCAACCTCATCAACGTCTATGAGTTCGACTTCCAAGTTCTTCGCCGCCCCTCTTCCGAGATTGGCTATAGCCAGCTCGAATACATTGGGCTTGCCGGGGCGCGGGCGAAGATAGCACTCAATCTGCGGTCTGGTGTTCAGATCCAGCATGCGGATTGCTGACCACAGGGTAAGTGTTAGCGCCAGAAGGGTAAGAGCCAACACCGCCAACGTTGCCTGTTCGCCGTAGGCCTCAATCATCGATTTCCTCCAGCCGCAACAGAGCTACTTGGGCCTCACACTGCGACGGCGTGTTCCGCCCAGATTCTTCACGGAACCAGAGACACCAGCCTCGCGCATCGCCTGCGCCGCTTTGCCCATGTCCTTGTTCGGAACCTGCAGCACACGCTGTGATGCGCCGCTATCGTCCAACCGCTGGGCAGCGTTACGTAGGCGTTGCGGCTCTCCGCTGCGTTCCACCTCCGTAGCCCTGGCGCCGCCGGACGTGAGAGCGTCCAGGCGCCGATTGCCCGACAGCGGCACCTCAGTGTCTCCGTGGGTCCCGGCCGCGCGGTTCTTCGTCCTCCGATGTGAAGTCGATTCTGCCATTACTACCTCCTCGGTTGATTCTACTATGCCAGCTAGCCTCCTACCTTTGGATCGATCCAGTCCACAGGTAGAACGTGCTTCGCGCTCGCAGCCTCGAACTCTACCTCCCACGCAATGTTCATAACCCAGATCGTGGGTGGACCCTGAGGCGTTACCCCAATGATTGGCTTTTGAAGCGTCTCCACCAAGGTTCTCTTGCAGCCGTTGCTGACTGCCGACACCTGCTCTTGGAACTCCTCAACTAGCTCGCTGACCTTTTGCTTAACGATCACTTCTGGGTCTAGCGCTCTTTCTAGCGCTTCCGCCTCGATCACAACGCCGGTCGCGACAACACGATGTCCACGTCGGCTGGGCCATATGCGGTTCTCGATCGGCGGGCACTGCAGCGGAATCGCATCCAGATGGATGTCGACGATCTCCTGCAATCTCGTTCGCTCAACTAGGCTCGACAGGTCTGTCCCCATTTCCACCTCCGCGGGCAGGATACCACGTCGCTGCCTAGACACCGGCCGATGTAACCTGTACGATCCCGGCCACGCGCTCATCTTAGCGGCTTCATGAGCTCCGGGGACAGAGCTCTTATTGCTGGGGATGACGGGTCTGCTGCTTGACCTCGCCCGCCTTGGCTAGCTGGCTGCACCCGTCGATCCATCGCTTGCCTGACCTTGGTCGCATCCGCTGACATCGCTACCTCCTTGTCCCGATCAACCAGCGGCTAGACGGCTATATTGCGCCGAAACTCCTCGCCTACAAACACCTTCATCAATCGAGCTAGCTTTAACAGTACAGCGTACACGTCCACTTCATTGACGTATAGCCTACCGTCTTCGCCTTGTGATGCCTTTGCTTTCTGCTGACTATTGGGGATTTTCAACCCCTGATCTTCGCCATATCTAAGCAACTGCCACAGGCCGTGAGGTAGACTGAACAGCAAGCTTTTGAAACTCTCGTCGCCTACATTCTTGGCATCCAATCGCAAGCGCCTAGACGGTTCCAACGTGCCGCGGAGAGACACTAGGCTATGCTCTCTTGACGGAGGCACAAACTCCGAATCGTCATCAGTACGCCCATCGTCATCACTAGGGTAGTAGTAGCTCCCTCCCAACTCCCTGAGGAACAGCTCGCAAGCCTGGTAGGCATTGTACGACGCTGAAAGTAATGGTGTGCCGGCAAGTCTTTCCGCTGCTTCCAGATAGTCCTCTGCAAGATAGCAGCGCGCGTATTCAGGTGAACCTAACTTCATGTAGTTGCAGTTATCACAGACTAGTGACGAGCTATACACGACGTCGCCTTCGGTGTCGTCCCGGATTTCCAGCCTACCATTGCACCCTCTTCGCTTGCAGTGATCGTCTCTAGCTACTATTTCTTCAAGTCGAGCGCGGCGTCTTTTCTGCCTTTCTATAGATCTCCTGAACTCCGCCTCTATACCCGAGAAGTGCGCGATAGCAGCGTCAAATTTGGGGAGACTGGCGGCTATCTGTGAGTAGTCTGGGAGACTGGCGGCTATCTGTGAGTAGTCTGGGAGACTGGCAAGCACATCGCTCACGTTGTCCCTGGCAAAGCGTTCTATATCCCGGGCCTGGGCTAGGAGTCGGTCAAAATCATCTCTTGTCACACACTACCTCCGAACAGCACTGCAATCCGATTCCACAGATGATCCGGCGGATCATAGCACACGGGCAGGCCACGACAGGAACCGCGGCGATCATCGGATGGACGGCTTGACTCTGTGCCGCAGATCCGGCTACCGTCCGCGGCATGAACCTCAACGACAGTCAACGCCGTGCGCTAAACTAATCGGGCTCGCCAGCATAATAACTTCTGACGCTTTCGATGAGCTCTTCCGGCGAGAGGAGTTCGAATGGGCCGGAGACAGGGGTGTTGTCCCACCTGTCGAGAACCTCGTCGACCGTCGAGCCCGTCTCGCGAGCCTCCTTGATAGCCTGTCCGATAAAGGCCTTATATATAGAATCGTGGGTATTTCGGTGAAGTGGAACAGCGATTCCGGGGATCTGGACCTCGGTCGACACCCAAAACCGGCCATTAGTGGACGGCTGAAAACCGGCCATTTCCGATAGCGGCCCGAGACGTTGACGCGGGTCGGGAACTCGACGTTCCTGCCCCGGCATGAGCAACGTCTTGAGCAAAGAGAAACGACAACAGATCCTCGCGCTGGGACGCCTCGGCTGGTCGCTGCGGCGGATCGAAGAGGCCACCGGGGTCCGGCGCGAGACCGCCAGCGGTTACCTGAAAGCGGCCGGCCTGACCGTGCGCGGCCGTGGCCGCCCACCCGCTCGTCCGGCAAATCCGGCCATTTCCTCGGAGGTGTCCACCGACTCTGCGCCGGCCACGACGGCTGGCAAGTGCACGGACGACACCGCGACCGTCGCCGCGCAGCGGCCCAGTCGAGCGCCGCAGGCGAGCGCGTGCGAGCCCTACCGCGAGCTGATCGTCGACGCGCTCGGCCGCGGGCGCAACGCCACGGCCATCTGGCAGGACCTGGTCGACGACCACGGTTTCCCGGCGGGCTATGCGAGCGTGCGGCGCTTCGTCTCGACCGTCCGGCAGCAGCCCGCCGTCGAGGCTCGGGCGGTGATCACCAGGGCCCGGGGGGAGGAAGCACAGGTTGACTACGGCGACGGACCGATGGTCCGTGACCCTGACACCGGCAAGTACCGCCGGACACGGCTCTTCGTCCTGACCCTGGGCTATTCGCGCAAGGCCGTCCGGCTGCTGGTCCACCGCTCCAGCGCGCAGGTCTGGGCCGAGCTGCACGAGCGGGCGTTTCGCCGCCTGGGCGGCACCACCCGTGTCGTCGTGCTCGACTATGTTCCCGGGAACATAGTCGAGCTTATGTGCCCGCGCACGATATGTGGCGCTGCGGGTGGAGCGGCTCGGTGAAGCAAGGCTGTGGCGGCTTCCGATGGCCACATAACGGTGAGCACGTCAGCACGGGGATGATCGCCGAGCGCCGAGAGCGCAAGGAGGTTGTCCATGCTGGAACGATGCTACGCCCGCCCGAAAACCGTCGACCGCATTCGGTCATCCTGGCTCGGTGCCGCCATCGAGCAGTACGCCACGTGGTTCCTGGAGCGTGGCTATTCCCCGAAGCATCTCGGTCGCGCGGTGCCGATCCTGCTCCGCTTCGGGACGTTCGCCTACGACCGGGGCGCGAGATGCTACGCGGAGCTTCCGCCCGTGGTGCGGCCGTTTGTGGAGTACTGGATTACCCGCCCGGACCACCGTCGCGCCCCGGGACCCGTAAGGCCGCGGTTGGCGCAGGAGATCCGCCGGCCGATCGAGCAGATGCTCCGGCTGATCGTCCCGGGCTTCGTCGGCACGCAGCGCCCCGTACTGGCGACGCCGTTCATCGACCAAGCACCGGGCTTCTTCGCCTACCTGCGTGATGAGCGCGGCCTGCGCGCCGCCACGCTCACGGAGTACACCCACCACCTGCGGCAGCTTGCTGCGTATCTGCGCGACCATCGGCTCGACGACCTGCGGGCGCTGTCGCCAGTGGTCATCAGTGGATTCCTGACCGATCGCAGCCGGCATCTCTCACGCTCGGGAATCGCGTGTCGGTGTGTCGTGCTGCGCGTGTTCTTGCGGTACCTCCATCGCGAAGGGCTCGTCGCGCGGGACCTGAGTCGTACCGTCGAGACCCCACGGGTCTACCGTCTGGCTAAGGTGCCGCGGTCGATTCAGTGGGACGAGGTTCGACGCATGTTGGAGGCGGTGGATCGCCGCACCGTCGTGGGCCGGCGCGACTACGCGATGCTGCTCCTGCTCGTCACCTACGGCTTGCGGGCGCGGGAGGTCGCTGCGCTCACGCTCGACGACATCGACTGGTCCTATGCTCGCCTTCGCATCCCGGAGCGGAAGGCCGGCCACTCGACGGCCTACCCCCTGTCCCCGCTCGTGGGTGGAGCCATCATCGACTACCTGAAGTCCGGCCGACCGACGACGCAGTCGCGCCGCGTGTTCTTCCGAATCATCGCTCCGTGCAAGCCCATCGAGTCCCACGCGGTTTCCTGCCGCGTCACCTACTACCTGCGGGAAGCGGGCATCGTCGTTCCCCGGCCCGGTTCGCACACGCTGCGCCATACCTGCGTACAGCGCCTCGTCGACGCGGGGTGGCCCCTGAAGTCGATCGGCGACTACGTCGGGCATCGCAGTTCCGCGTCGACCGAGGTCTACAGCAAGGTGGCCATCGAGACCCTCCGTGAGGTCGCCTGCGGCGATGGCGAGGAGGAGGTCGTATAAGCCGCCTCTGGACCGGATTTCGGAGCGCCTGCACCGACGGGATACAGGCCTTCCTGGCGTACAAGCGCGCTCTCGGGCGGCAGTACCGGGCCGAGGAGAAGGCCTTGCGGCTCTTCGATCGCTTCCTTGCGGAGCATCGCATCACCACGGCCGCCGAGGTCACGCCCGTGATGATCGACGAGTTCCTCTCCTCCCGACCACGCCCGGCGCCGCGAAGCTACAACCACCTGCACGGGACCCTGGCCCGATTCTTCGACTGGATGATTCGCCATGAGCGTCTCCAGTGCTCCCCCGTGCGCTCGAAGCCGCGCCGCGGGACCCGCGTTCGCCTGCCGTTCCTCCTCGATCCCGCGGCCGCGCGGCGGCTCTTCAACGTGGCGGGTCAGTTACCGGACACCCGTTTCACAGCCTGCCGCGGGTCGAGCTTCCGCACCATCTTCACGCTGCTCTACGGCTTGGGCCTGCGGGTGGGGGAAGTCGAACGGTTGCGCATCGGCGACATCGACGCCACCCGGCGCGTGCTCCACATTCGGGACACGAAGTTCGCCAAGAGCCGTCTGGTGCCGTTCGGCCCGCGGATCGACGCGGTGCTCACCGCGCATCTCGCGCGGCGCGCGCAGCAGCAGCTTCTCTCAGCCGAGATGCCCGTGTTCGCGAAGCGTAGCGGGCGACCGATCAGCGCCGTCGCCATCAGTCTGATGTTCCATCAGCTCGTGCCGCAACTGGAGCTGGTCGTTCCCGACGGCGCCGTCGGCCCGCGGGCCCACGACCTGCGCCATGCGTTTGCGACCCGCACGCTGACGCGATGGTACCGGAACGGAATCGACCCCCGCTCGCGGCTGTTGTCGCTCGCCACTTTCCTTGGACACGTGAATCCTGCCTCCACGGCCGTCTATCTCACGATGACGCCGGAGCTCTTGAGTCATGCGAGCGAGCGGTTTCGCACGTGGGCCGAGCCCGTCCTCGAGGAGGTGCCGCGATGACACCCTCGCTCGGTGCGCTGCTGCACGCGCTCCTGGTCGATGAGCTGCCGCTCCAGAGGGGCTTCCGCCCCGCTTCGATAAAGGCGTACCGGGACGGACTACGCCTCTTTCTCACGTTCGTTGCCGCAGACCGGGCTTGCCGGCTGACGCAGCTCACCCCCGAGGACCTGACCGTCGAACGGGTCCAGCGTTTCCTGTTGCATCTCGAGGAGAAGCGGCACAATCACCGGCGTACCCGCAACCATCGACTCACGATCCTGCAGACCTTCTTCGAGTTTCTCGCGCAGCGGTGCCCCGAGCTGCTCGCGGTCGCACAGCGCGTCGCCGCGATTGCCGTCAAGCGTACGGCCCCAGCCGAGACTCGTTTCCTCGAGCGGGAGGAGATCGCTCAGCTCTTCCGCCGACTGCCCTCCGCCGGGCCCTACGCCCTCCGTGACCGGACCCTGTTGTTACTGCTCTACAACACCGGCGCCCGCGTGCAGGAAGTCGCCGACCTGCGCATCGCGGACCTCGACTTGCAGGGCCAGCCGAGTGTCCGACTGCACGGCAAGGGTGACAAATGGCGGACCTGTCCACTCTGGCCCCAGACGGCTCAGCTGCTGGAAGACCTGCTCCAGACCAGACGCCCCGCGCCATCGGCTACGATGCCCGTCTTCGTCTCCCGCAGCGCCCGTGCCCTCACACGCTTCGGGATCTACAAGATCGTGCGTCGCCACACCCGCCATCTGGACAGCCTGGGCCCGCCGACCAGACAGCACATCAGCCCGCATGTCTTTCGACACACAGCGGCCGTCCACCTCCTGGAAGCCGGAGTCGACGTCAACGTGATCCGCAGCTGGCTCGGCCACGTTCACCTCGACACGACCAACCGGTACGCCGAGATCACGATTCGCACGAAGCTGGCAGCCGTACAACTCTGTGAGCCCGTCGCAACCGCTGCGGATTCACCCCGCCGAAGATCTATTTGGCGCAACGACGAGGCGCTGCTGTCCTGGCTCGCTTCGCTGTGAACCGTTATGTGGCCGCCCGCTCGAGGTCCGCCTCGCAGAGCTTCGCCCGGTACACCCACGGCCACATATCGTGCGCGGGCACATAAGCTCGACAACCTCAAGGAGGGCGTCCTCGCCCCGGACATCTACGACCCGACGCTGAATCCGCTCTACCGCGACGTGGTCGCCCACTACGGCGTCGTCGCCCTGCCGTGTCGCGTCCGCGATCCCGATCGGAAGGCAAGGTCGAAGCCAGTGTCGGACACACGAAAAGGACGCCGCTGCGCGGCCTCCGCTTCGAGCACCTCGACGACGGCCAGGCATACCTGGACCGCTGGGACCGGCGCTGGGCCGACACCCGCATCCACGGAACGACCAAGCGCCAGGTCGCCGCCATGTTCGAGGAAGAACGCCCCGCGCTCGGTCCGTTGCCCATCGAGCCGTTCCGCTACTACCAGTACGGCCGCCGCAGTGTGCATCTGGACGGTTGCGTCGAGGTCGCCTCGGCCTACTACTCGGCGCCGCCCGGATGGATCGGACGCCGCGTCGACGTTCAGTGGGACGACATCCACGTCCGCCTCCTCGACCCGAGCACCGGCCAGCTGCTGCGCGAGCACCTGCGCACAAAGCGCGGCTGGCATCGCATCGCCGACGACGACCGGCCCACTCGCACCCCGCCGAAGACCCTCGCCCTGCTCGCCGCCGCCAAGCGGGCCGGCCCCGCCATCTCCACCGTCTGCGACCACATCCACCGGCATGAGGGCGCCGCCGGCGTCCGACGCATCCTCGGCGTCCTCTCCCTCGTCAAGAAGCACGGGGCCGCCGTCGTCGAACACGCCGCTACCGGCGCACTCGAACTCGGCGTGCCCACCTACCGCTTCCTGAAACGCTTCCTCGACCGCCATCGCGTCGCGCCGCCGCTGTCGTTGCGCCAGGTCGACCCGCTCATCCGCGAACTGACCGTCTACCGCGATCTGATCGACCGCAGAACAGGAGACCCTTCATGAATCTCGTCGAACTCGACCAGGCGCTGCGAAAGCTGCGCCTCTCCGGCATGGCCAACGTCCTCGAAACCCGCCTGCTCCAGGCCCAGACCGAGCAGATGGCCCCTATCGACCTGCTCGCCGCGCTCGTCTCCGACGAGCTCCAGCGCCGCGAGGACCGCCTGCTCGAACGCCGGCACAAGCAGGCCCGATTCCGGGACCCCGACCGCGCGCTCGACGGCTTCGACTTCGACTTCAACAAGAAGATCAACGGCGCGCTCGTCTTCGAGCTCGCCACCGCACGCTTCATCGCAAAGCGCGAGGACGTTTTGCTCATCGGCCAGCCCGGTACCGGCAAGAGCCACCTCGCCCAGGCCATCGGCCGCGCCGGCATCCAGCAGGGCTATCGCGTCCTCTACCGCGAAACCCACACCTTCCTCGAAGAACTCGCCGAGGCGACGCTCGCCGAGACCCGCAAGGACTACCTCGCCGAACTCGCCCGCGCGCACCTGCTCATCATCGACGACCTCGGCATGCGCAAGCTGCCACACACCGCCGCCGAGGACCTGCTCGAGCTGATCATGCGCCGTTACGAGCGGGCCTCGACGATGCTCACCTCCAACCGGCCGGTCGACGAGTGGGGCAAGCTGCTCGGCGACACCGCCGCGGTCACCGCGCTGCTCGACCGGCTCCTGCATCACGCACACGTGCTCAAGTGCGGGCCGCGCAGTTGGCGCACCCGGGTGCGGACCACCTTGATAAAGTCGACGGGAGGCGCGTAACCGGTGCGGAGTCGGTGGCTCATCCGGCGCTTTCGCACCGGGTCGCAGTCCAGACCCCGTGGGCACGTTTCCTCCACCCCCGATCCGGTAGCCGGCGTTCGGCGGGCGTCCGAAGGCGTCCGCAGCCTTCCGCCAGTTGCCCCGGTGTTGCACAGCGGCGCGGAGGATTCGCGCGCGGCCGAGCGTCAACGCCCATCCGGACGTGGTCCGCGCGCGCGAGAGCACGGCCTCCAGGCTCGCGCGGCGCAACTACCGACTCCGACCGTCCCCACCGCCGCCGCGTGCGCCAGACGAGCCTTCCGCGGCACTCGAGTGGTCGCTCGACGCAACGCCCTTTCCCGCTCGTCGTCGTCGACCACACCGTCCGGCCCAGCCCGGCCGTTGCGTCTCGCGAGCGTACCCCGGCCGGGTATGACCAACACCGACGTCCGGCTCGGAACCCACCCGGCAGACCGGACCAGACAAGGCCCTCGCTGCCGCTCGGAACATTTGCCTCGCGCACGCTGTCGCGGACCAACGCGAACGCATACACCGATGCCGATGACAACCGAGCGGCGGGTCTGTCGCCACGCTTGCGCCTCGATCACTCGGCCGACGGGTTCGCGACCGCAGAGTTGCTCGAGCAGGTCTGCGATCTGGATCTGTCGGTACTGGAGGCTGTCGAGCTGCCCAGGGGCTTCGGGTGTGACGGCTACCGCGCCGGCAAACACCTTGCCAACAGAGGACGCCGTGAAGTAGATCTCAACTCCAGTCTCGGGCCGCCGGAAATGGCCGGCTTTGAGGCGCCCACAAATGGCCGGTTTTGACCCGTCCATTGAGGGGGTTGCGGGACGGCGGACATCGGTCATCAAGACCCCGGCAGCGGAGAGCGGCCAAGTCGTGGTTGAGCGGTTCGGCGACGAGATCACGCTCAAGCGGTTCGTGCGCCTCGACGTTCGGCGCGTGGAGCTGCGGCCGGAGAGCTACAACCCGGAACACGAGGTGATGACGCTCGACCTGCCGAAGCACATCCTGAACATCGACGGCGTCGGCGGCGGGGCGATGACCGGAGCATTCCAGGACATGGTCAGTCGCGGGAACCTCCTCGCTGAAGCAGAGATAGAGACGACGGGAGTACATCGTCGGGTGGGGCGACGACCCCAGGCCAGGCAACCGCACGCGAACCGCCACACGTTTCCGATCGAAGCGGCATCCGACTTGGCGGAACCCAAGCGGAGCCAGCGCCGGTCTGCCGCATGAGCCCCAAGACCAGCGACGACGCAGGTCGATGGCCACGAAAGGCTGATGCACGCCGCACGCCGATCTGCCCCAGCGCGACCGCGCGGAAACGACGAAACAGACCGGCCCACCGGTAGCCGCACCCCGATCTCACAAGTCCCGGCGGAGAAGCCTGTCCTCCGCGGCACCGCCGAGCGTCTCCACCAACCACGGATCCATCCGCAGTGCGCTCGGCGGACTCGTGGTGGTCGTCACGATGTACTGAAACGATGGACCATCACCGCCGTCCTCCAGATCGCGCACGAAGTGAAACAGCCGGTGGTAGACGCCAAGGCCGAGGTCGGCCTCTCGCGGACTGTCATGGATCAGGAACGCAGGCAGGTGTGTGAGCCCCTCGATGCTCATCTGCATGACCGCCAAGTCGAACGCGATCACCTTCAGAGAGTCGATGGCGGCCGTCGACCGCTCGCCGCCCAGTACAACGGACGATCTGAGGCCGTGGCCGTCAAAGGCGACCCTTCCCGAAGCATTCATCCCGACCACGGTCCGGATGATACCGTCGAAGGTTCTCGACAACTCATCGAAAACACCAGCCTGTGCATCACGAAAGGCACCCACCCGGTCACGTCTAGCCTGAATCTCACCTTCCATAACATCAGCGCGAGACTGTATCGATTCGTGCTCAGCCAGCAATCGATCCAGGCGATCGACATCTTCAATGCAACGACGAGCGCGAAACCAGGCTTCGGACCGAGTATCTCTCATGAGCTCCACTGACCGCAGCCGCTGGTGGAGCTTGTCGGCACGTTCACGAACCGGGTTCAACTCCAGAACAATGCGCTGCTCCTGCTCGCGGTGCTGGTCCAGCCGCTGCCGTTCGCGCTCGGCGTCCTGCTGGAGCTGGTCCAGCCGCCGGTTCATGTCCGCCAGATCCGGCAGTCGGTGCGACAGCTTGCAGCCTTCCGCCAATGCCAGATCGACAGGCACTTCACACACCGGGCATACCGGGTGCGCCGCGCCGCGGGCGCGGGCAGACGCACCGGGGATTTCTCCTCTGATGCGAGCAATCAGCGCCTCGATTTCCGGGATTCGCGCCTGTACGCCGGACAACCGGTTCTGCAACTCTTCGACCCGCTGCCTTGCAGCGTAGCTTTCCGAGCGCAACGCGCCGAGATCGGTTACGGCTGCATCAGAACCATCCTCTGCCTCTCCCAGCCGATCAAGACGTGTTGTCGCGGCTTCTCGCAACACCTCCACCGCCATGGGACCGGCAACCAGGCTTTCCGGATTGAGCTCCAGCTCCTCGCTCAGGCTCGACTGCAGACGGCGCGCCTCCGAGACTCGGCGACCCGCCTCTTTCTTGGCCTCATTGTGCTCCGCTTCCAATCTCGCGATTTCCCCGCGAAGCGCGTATTCAGCCGGGTCGATGGCTCCAATCAATGCTCTCAAAGCGTCCCGGATCTGCGGAACCGAAAGGCTGCGCGCCGCCGAACCGGAGTGCGAGTCCGGAGATCGCCAGTCCAACAGCTTGTCGAACCGACACTCCTGGTCCCGAGACAGCCAAGCGAGCGCGAGACGCCAGATGTCGCGGGGCTGATCTTCGGGAACGACGGCTGCAAGCTTCTCGAACCGAAAGGTCGCAGCGATCGCGTCAAGGAACGGTTCCACGCCCTCCGCTTCCGGGCTGTCGTTCACCGCCTCATCCAAGTCCCCGTCCCGGACGGCCAAATGACCCCGTCCCATGCCAATCGAGCGGACCACGGCCCACGGAACGCCATCGACCACCACTTCGGCACCGACGCTTCCGTTTGGAAACGCATGAGCAATAGCTCCCCGCTGCTCATCGGCCGCAAATCCGTCCTCACCGAGACAATATCGAAGCAGACGGCAGAACAGCGTCTTTCCGCTGCCGTGCCCTATGACGCTGGCGTGACCATCCACCGCGTCACGCCGCTCCGCTGGGTCCGGCGCCCAAAGGATGTTGAGGCCCCGCCGCAATCGAACTTCGCGCAGTTGGACTCCAGGCTCGCTCCAGACTACAAGCCGCCGAACCCAGAGACGGGGCCGCGACCCACGCGTTCCAGATCGCCCGGGCCTTCCACCGGGGACGAGAAGCTCAAGCTGCTGCATCGATCCAGACCCGGGCGGCCTGCGGAAGAGTCCGGACGATCTCGTCCTCGCCACGGCGGTGCAAGACATCGAGCACCATACGCACTCGCCCGTCCGGCCATCCGCCGGTTTCGATGGCATCGATTGCAGGACCGGGCGCCCATGTCTTCTCCTCCAGATCCTCCAGGAGATCGCCCGGGACGCGAAGCTGCCGCACCGCTGCCCCCCAGGCGTACCCGGGACGCCGCAACTGCGAAACCCCGGTGGGCAACGGCTCTGCCTCGGATCCAATCAGACGGCACCACTCCTCGGCATTCGCCGGCGACAACGATGGGGTGAGCAATCTCGGTTCCATCGCCAGGAGCGCGGCCAAGCGAACCCGGCGTATCGGCGCCGGAGCACCGATCGCCTTGAGAACCGCAGCAAGCGCAGGGACTTCCTGTGCGACTTGATCGCCGGTGACCGGGCTCGCCCAAGCACCATCGGGCAAGACCGCAGGCTCGGGGACGGTGGTAGCGACCGCGACCGCACGCGGCAGATGGCAGCACCGGGGGTCGGCGGGCGCCGGGTCCAGCTTGCTGCGGTACGAGGTACCGGTCGCGACGGCTTCCTGGAGGGCGTCGTAGATCTCGAGGATGACATCCCTGGTGCGGTACTGACCGAACCGCTCCTCGTCCTTGCGCCGGACGATCGGAAACGTATCCATGACGTACCCGACAGCCGCGCGCGGGGAGGAGAAGTGGGCGCGTAGTTCATCGAGTTCCGCCGATGTCTCATCGTGAGGACAACCATCCGCGCTCCGTGCCGGCCTCCAGTCGCCACGATCGTCCGAAGGCAGGTACAGGTGAAAGAAAGCGGCGTCGAGCTCGCACCGAAGCAGGAAGCGCCGCTCCTCGTCCCAACGGAACGGCGGGCCGTTCCAGTCGCACTCGCGAGCGAAGGTCTCGAGGTGATCGGTCGTGTACGTCAGCTCCAAGATGCGAGGCACCAGCCAGTCTCGGATCGTTCCTTTCGGACTCTGGGTAGCCAGCCACGGCGCCGGCAAGCTGAGCGTCGTCGGGGACAAGACGGGAAGCTGCTTGGCAACGAAGAAAGCCAGACTCTTGCCGCCCAATTTCAGTCGCGCCGCGAAGTCGCACGCGAAGCTGCACAGGATCGACGGAAAGACGTGAACGTGCTCCCCAGATACCCTCCATACTGGGAGCTTGTGCCCCACCGCCGAAGCCGGAAAGGCGCTACAGATCACGGTTCGGCTATCGGTGCTGGCCGTGACATCGCGGCATCCGATCAACCAACGCGGCGACGTCCGCACCAACAGTTCCTCGGCATAGGCGACCGCCGCGTCCGCCTCGCGAAGCGACCCTGCGGGCAAGAAGAGATGCCGATTGTCTGACGCGAACTTCAGCAGAACCGAGACACGATCGTGCTCCGCGGCGTACCAGACGGCACCGCTATCCCTGATCTCCTTCCGGGTCCACCAGGGAGTGCGCGACAGTTCGTCGATGTCGAGCTCGTCGGCGGACAACTCGTCCAACGGCAGAGCCGGAACGTAGGATCGATCGAGCGGCTGGATGCACGCTGAAGCGTCCGCCAGCGAGGAAACCATGCCCGCCATGGCAACCGCACGGGCGAACGGATGGTGCGCTACGAAGGCCATCCACGCCGGGAAGATCTCCCGCGATGCTTGATTGGCCAACTCACCGAACCGCCCGTGAAGCCAGTGCGCGAACAGCAGATGGGCGACGCAGAACAGGATCGCCGCGCGGTCGCGTTTGCGAAGCGCATCCAGAAGGCCCCGCGGCAGATCGGCGATCCGCAGGTAGACCTCACGCGCTTGTACCCAATGACGGGGAAGAACCGTAGAATCAGGACTCCGTTTTTCCAGGACGGTCACGTCGCGCCGGTCCCCGTCCTCCCATGTTTGCCACCGGTGATCGAACTGGTGCACCATCTTGCCTTCGTAGAGCGGTAGGTGCTCCTCGCCGTTCCGACAGAACACGTTGCCCGACAGTCGCCAGCCCTCGGCCTCAAGCTCCGTTCGTGAGCGGAAAAGACCGGAATCGTTGGCCATATGAAACATCGTGCTGAACCGGAGGTTCCACGGATTACCGATCGGATCCGGTCCATTCTCGGATTCACGAACGAGCACGTGTACACGACGGTAAATCGCCTTGCCGAGTACGGCGTCCATGCGGGTGCGAAAGATGGGGCAATTGCGGGTGTTGGGATTCAGGAGCCCGATGTCCCCCGCGGAGAGCGTGAACCGGCGGTCGTTGATCTCGACATCCTCTACGGCGCGGGCAAAGAAGACGAAATCGGCGGTGGCCGACGCATGCTGCACCCCGCTGCCGGTGGTGAACAGACAGAACTTCTTGTCAGCACGGACATCGGGAAAGAACCGCTTCCCATGGTTCTCGAAATCGAGGAGGCTGATCAGCGACTCGGTGGCGACGACCTCCTGGAAGAAGAACTTGGTCGTATCGTCCGTGGCAATTCCGGTCGGGACCACGCATCCGACGCGACCGCGATCGTTCACCAGACCCCGCATCATCTCGGCGAACACGGTATAGAGATCTATGTCTCCTCGCCCGCATAGCGGATAGCGGCCACTGTTCCCAATCAGATGCCGCCGGGCCGCCGAGTTCCGGAGGGCGTTCAGGAATTGGCCGTACAGCACAGGATCATCCGTTTCCAGTGATCCGATCATCTGCTTGCGCTTGGCGGCGGTGGACGCCTGCGCGATCTCCGGCCGACGTTGGGCAAACCACGCCTTCTCCTCGATCTTGACCCGTTCCCACGGCGGATTGCCGAGCACGCAGTCGAATCCCCCGTTCTCGAAGACCTCCGGGAACGCGAGATGCCAATGGAGGAACCGATACCGGTTAGCCAACTCCGCGACTCTCCGGCTTTGCGCGGGCGCCATGGCATCGGGCTCCGAACGCAGGGCCTTCACCGTGTCGGTCGTGATGCACGACGGACTATCGCCGGCCCGCTTGGGCCACACGAAGGCCGCGCACCAGACATCGGCCACAAGCTGTTCATGCCGGTACTGCGGGGAGACGACAAGGGACCGAAACCGCGTCGCCTTCCGCCGCACATCGCCGAGGGTGCCGTCCGGTGACTCGTCGACGCCCCGGCTCAGCGAAGCAAGGCTGCCGTACTCCGGGCGCGTCTCGGCGACCATCAGACGCCCCATGTCCTGCTGGCCGCTGTCACGCTCCACGCGGTTCCGCTTCCTGAGCTCGGAACAGACTGTCTGGTCGTCCCCCTCAATCCGCTTGAACGCCTCGTCCGGCAAACCCGCCTCGACGAGATCCGGCGTGGCGCCAAGCAGGCTGTCGCCGACTCGGATGTGATGGTCGAGAAACGACAGCGGCTTGCCGGGCTCCAGCGCCTCCAGCCAGAGGCTCACGCGGCACAGTTCGGCCGCCATCGGGTTGACGTCGACGCCGTAGAGGCAGCGGCCAATCACGTCGCGCAGCGCATGCTGATAGAGCCGCGGCGGCGGTTCGGCGTCCCCCACCGCGTGCGCACGGACACGCGCCAGGTGACGGGCGAGACGGTGCGCGGCGCCAACCAGGAAGTGGCCGGAGCCGACCGCCGGATCGCAGACCTTGAGCTCGAGGATCGCGCGCTCCGCCGCGCTGCCGACCTTGTCGCGGATCGCTGCCTCGACCACTGGATCAAGAGCGGAGTCGAGGAGGCACTGCACGAGTTCGTCCGGCGTGTAGTAGGAACCCGACGTCTTGCGGACGTTGCCGGCGAACTCCTCGAAGGTGAAGCGCGCGCCATCGCCGTTCAGCCGCGGCGTGAGCCCGAGCAGGCTCTCGTAGACGCCGCCCAACTCCTCCGCGCCGAGATTGCGGTAATCCACCGGCCGCAGGACCTTGTCCTGACGAATGAAGGCGAGTCGCCGCAGCGACTCCAGGAAGTCGTAGTTGGTCAGCTCCGCGCCGTTCAGCGCGGCAGTCGCATCCGAATCCCAGAGGAAACTGCCGAGCGCCGGCAGCGCCAGCGCCCGGCGAGCGGTCTCGAAACCGGGATCACCCGAAAGCGCACGTGCCAGAAGCTGAAACTGGCGCCACAGGTCGCCGTGGCGAGAGCCCTTGATCCGGCCGGCCAACTCCCGTAGCCGACCGGTACTGTAGTGCGCGACGAAGCGCTCGCGAGCAATCCGTGCGGGATCGGAATCGTCCCGCGGGTGCAGCAGGGGCTGTCCATCGAGGATGCGGTCCTCCGCGACGAAGAGAAAGATCAGCCGGTACACGACACGCAGGAGCTGGCCGTGGAAGTCATCCAGCGCCAGCGTCCCGCTCCGGAGCGCTTCGCGCAGCCGGACGTTCTTCGGGTGAGCGGTGAAACCCGCGCCCAGGACCTGCAGGACGCGCTCGACGCTGCCGCGCAGTTCCCCCAACGCCCGCGCGCCCTGCCGTTCCGCCTCGCGGGTCCACTGCTCCAGCCAGCATGTCTCGGGCCGTTCGCCTTCCCGCGGTGCGAAGCGCGTTGCGTGAACCACGAGCCACAGGAGCACGAAGTCGGCGTAGACCTCGCCCGAGAACATCGCTTCGAGATCGAACTCGAGCCAGGACTGCCGGGATAGCGCCTGGTTGTCCCGGAGGATGCGCAGGCGCAGGCCGTTCGAGACGATGGCCCACAAGCGCGCGTCGTCGCGGTTGAGCAGATCCTGCACGAGCCCATGCGGGTTGCCCGACGCCGCGCCATGCTGGCCGGCGGCGCGGCTGTCGAGCGAGAGGCCGCATCCGATGAGGTGTATGGGCACCGGCCCGAAGCTACGGCGGATGGGGTAGGAGCGGCCGTCGATCTCTGGGCCGGTGGTCGCCGGCAGGAGACCGAACCCGAGCTCGCGAAGCAGCGGCAGGCTCCACTTCTCGTTGGTGAGGCGCGTTCCGGCAACACCCTCGGGCAAGTCCGCCGCAACGGCGCGGAACTCTCTCCAGTGCTTGCGCAGACGGTTCCACGACTGCGTGACGGCTTCGTTCACACGCTCCCCGGCCGCGAGTGCGTAGTCTTCAAGGCGTGTACCCGGCAGCGTCGAGTGGGGATCCGTCAGGCGGCGCAGCAGATCCGTCGGGAGCAGTCCGCCCTCCGAACGGATTGTCTGGAACCCTCCCGGCCGTCGGCGGGAAGCCATCTCAGTTCAGTACAGGCAGCAGAACGTACGCGCCGAGAATGTCGGCCGGCAGCACCGGTTCGACGGCTGTGCCGCTCCTGGCACGTGACCTGCCGATGCCGGACGCGTCGCGCACGCGTTCGTGCGCCGCTCGTTGGGCATCCGCACGCTCGGCTGCGATGGCTTCGAGGCTCGTCTGGAGCGCCGACAAGGCGGGGAGCAGCATATCGAGCTGCTGTTCGATGGCGGTCGGCAACAAGTTGCGCGCAGGCCGCGCCGCCAACAGACGCTCGGCGTCCGGCGCCGCCAACCAGACCGGTGCTTCCACAGGACCGGTGCACGCCAGCGGAATGATCTCTTCACAGAGCATGGTTCCCTCACCCGAACCGCCACGACGCAGGTGATAGCGGAAGCGCACTACCAGCAGGGACGTGCGCACAGACACCTCCCTGGTGACGATCGCCCCGCAACGGGACGCGACGGACCCGCCAACGTCAAGGGGCTCCGCATCGAGAGCCTGATCCAGCGTCCAACTCGCAAGGCCTTCGACGACCGGGCTGGTGCGCCCAAGGTGGATCTCGCCTTCCGCCAGCGGCAGATCGAAACGCCCCGCGAACGGCTCTTCCTGCCCGATCGCCTGACGCAGCGTGCGCGGCGTTTCGCGGCTGACACGGATCTCGATCCGACCGTTCATGCGGGCAGGTACGTTCGCCGTGTGCAGCACGGCAGTGAAGAACCGCGCCACATCCTGGCTGCCTCCGATGGCGGCGCGTACGCGCTCAAGCTCCGCGGCGACCACCTCTGGATGGAGGGTGTGCTGCGCGAAGCGCGAGCGGCTCGCCTTCTCACGGTGGCGGGCGTTCTCCCACTCGGCATGAAGGTTCTGCTTCTTGGCATCGAGGTCGATATCGTCGATGAAGTCGAGCGGGAGCTGTTGAGCGGTCGCGCCCGTTTGCTCGCGGAACAGGGCGCCCTCGAAGAGCGTCTCTGCCATCTGCTCCGCCGAAGCCGGCACGGCGACCGCCACCCCCAGATCACTCTTGATGGACTTGTGCTTGCGGATGAGGACGTCGAGAATCACACCGTCAATAGCGTTGTCGGTCCCGTAGTAGGTCACGACCCGGACCTCGCGTCGACGCTGACCGAAACGGTCCACGCGTCCCTCGCGCTGCTCATGTCGCGTCGGGTTCCACGCCAGGTCGTAGTGCAGCACCGCGTCGAAATGCTCCTGCAGGTTGATGCCTTCCGACAAGCAGTCCGTACAAACCAGCACGAACAAGCCGCTGCCATCGGCGAGAGCATCGATACGCGCCTCACGTTCGGCAGGCGGGAGATGGCCAGTGACCGATTCCACTCGGACATCTGCCGACAGCGACTCGCGCAGGTGGCGCGCGACGTACTCCGCAGTGTCGACGAAGCGACAGAAAACGACGGGATGGAAACCATCCTGGAGAAACGCTCTGACCTCGCGGATCGCGCCCTGGAGCTTCCGGTCGTCCCGGGGCGCGATCGACCGGGCACGGCGAGCGAAACCGAGCAGTCGGCGACGCGTCGTCTCATGCCCGCCTTCCACGTCGGACCCGGGACTGAAGTCGAACCCGACAGCGTCGTCGTCGTCGCTCTGGTCGAGAACGGTGCGGCGGCCCACGTCCTCCAGGTCTTCTTCGTCGGCCTCGTCGACCGCGGCTCGGCTGCGCAGGGTCGCCGCGGCGGCCTCCGGACTCGACGAGACGCAGCGCAACAGCGCGAGCGCGGACCAATAGCGCACGCGCTGCCGGCGAGGCCCCCCCTCGACATCGGCCACGTACTCGCGGGCGAACGCACAGATGTCATTGAAGAGCGTTCGGTAAACGGGACTGAACGTGTAGTGCGCTTCCTTGTCTCTGCGTTCGGGAAACGCCGTGTCGGTCTCAAGGTACCGGCGGATGTCGCCACGACGGCGCTGAACCAGATGGCGCGCAAGTCGGCGGCGAATGCCTTCCCGGCCGGCCTGATCGAGATCCGCTGGCAGGGCGGCGAAGTCGTCGTCGAGGAGGCTCAGTAGCGAACGGAACGCCTGTTCGTTCCCACTGTGCGGCGTTGCGGTGACCAGCACCAGATGGCGCTCCGCGTCCGCCGCGAGACGCCGCAGCAGGGCGTGACGCTGCTGCCGGCCGCGGCCGGCGCCGCCAGCGAGCGTGCAACCGTGGGCCTCGTCCACGATGACGAACTCCGGGCATCTGAGCGCGAAGTCCTCGGCACGCCGGACCGCCTTGATGAAGTCGGTGGAAACCACCGTGAAGGCATGCCGATCGAAGACCGAGACGCCGAGGGGAAGATCGCGTTCGAGACGCTGGACCGTGCTCGAGAGAACGAGCTCCGCCTCGACGTGGAACTTCTCCGCGAACTCGCGCTGCCACTGCTCGGCCAGATGCGGCGGACAGAGCACCGCGATTCGACGGATCTCGCCCCGATCGAACAGCTCCCGCGCGATGAGACACGCTTCGATGGTCTTGCCGATGCCGACATCGTCCGCGATGAGCATGCGCACCGGATCGAGCTTGAGCGCCATCATCAGCGGCACGAGCTGATACGGCCGGGGCTCGATGGCGATGCGGCCGAAGCTGCGGAAAGGACCGGCGGCCGAGCGGGTCGACAAGCGCGCCGCGTCGCGGAGTAGCTGCCCTCCGGTGAAGTCGCCGAGGTCCGCCTTGCCGGGCAGTCGGAACGTCGCCGATTCGACCGCCTCGACCGCCGGCAGGACGCCTGTGACCTCCTCGTCGAGCCCGCCCACCGGACGAACGATGAGGATCTCGTCCGTCGACTCCGGCAGGACGACCCACTCGCGGCCTCGCGCTTGAACGAGCGTCCCGGGCGTGGAGAGAGAAGCGGTGCTCATGCTCCGAAGGATACAGACCGTTGGTCGCTTTCCGTATCGGAACCTGAGCACCGAAGCTGTAGCGCGGCTACCGACTGCTACCGATTCAGCTCATGTACGGGAGCGCCGAAGACATCGGCATGCTGGCGGAACAGGGCTGGCCAATCGGCTGCGTGGTGAAACCGGAGCACGATGTAGCCGGCCTCGATCAGGCGTCGCGTCGTCGCCTCATCCGCGCGGACCTGGTCAGGGACATCGTGCGGCGGACCGTCGACGTAAATCGCGGCGTTCGCCTCCCGATAGAAGAAGTCGGGGCGCGTGCGGTACTGCGGAATGCCGTACTGGGCGTCGCTCGGCAATCGAAGCGCCAGCGAATCCACCATGTCGAGCCACTGGCGTTCGAGGCCGCTGTCGCAGCGATTACGAAGCGCGACCAAACGCTCCGCCCGCGTGCCGGCGCCGCCCGCCGGCTTGCAATCGGCATGCGAAAGCTCGGCGAGCAGATCCCGAATCAGCGCCCGATCGAGGTGCCTGTGGTCCGGCTGGTTGCCGTAATCCAGAAGACACTCGTAGCACGCTTTCCCGCACCGATCCACAGCCAGATCCTCGAGTGTGCCCGGGGCGTAGTGACAGATCTCCAGCGCTTGACGAGCGAGCGCCGGCACCACCGCCGGATCCTCGGCAAGCTGCCGCAGGACACCCGCACCTCCTTCCGACGCCTCGTAGAAGAGAATCTCCCGCTGGTCGTCCCGTGACGGCATCGCCTCGGCGGCAAGCTCCCGCGGCTCAAGCTGAAAATGCCGCTGGATCGCCTCCTTGAACGCCGCCTGCAGGCTCATCAGCTCGGGACCGGAACGCGTCGGATCGAAACGCATCACCACAGCGTTCCTCGTGTCCCGGACGAAAGGCACGACGCGCGCAATACGCCCATCGTTCGCCGCGTCGTCGCGGTCGTCGGCATCCGCCTGGTTGCGGGACCAGTAGCCACGCTCCAGGTCGAGATTGAAGCCGCGCGGCTGGTTTCCACCCTGGTTCAGCCAGCCGAGGTTGACACGGTAGAGATCGGTGGCATCGGCATAGCTCAGTGTGATTACGCGGGCGCCACCACAGTGGACGTCCGCGTCCCTGCGGTCGACTTGGCTGCCGACCTCGGGAAAACGGTAGGCGGCCACGAGCTCATAGCCATAACGCCGCCGCTCCTCCTCGTCGCATGTGATGCGCTGGGCGAGCTTCAGGCTCACGTTCTGCAACTGGACGAGACCATCAATGCAGGATTGCGGATCGAGAGCCGCCCCGCAACGCTCACAGACCTCGCTCAAATGGGTGTCACCTGCCTGGAGATGGGCATAGCCGCATCTGCCGCAACGCTTCATCCTGGCGGTGGTGATCTGATGAGAGTCCTCGACGGCGTCCGAGCCGAAGTCGAGATTGACCTTGTACACCCTGTACCGCGCCCCCTCGTGGTAGATAAGGGCACGGGGGCCGAACTCGGAGATGGCAAGGAAACGGGGGCGGGAAATGAACTCGTCACGCCCCTTGCCCTTGCGCCTACCGGGAACATAGGCCGAAATTGGCAGCCGCGGGAAGTTGTACCCGGGCAGGAATCCCTCCGTCGCGAAGTATCGGTAGGAGTAGAAGTCTCCCTCGTAGACGCCCTCGGCTTCCGTGAGGAGACGAATCTGGCTCTCGGCTTGGGCGCGGAGTCGCCGCGAATGGTTGCGCTCGGCGTCCGGCCGCGAATGGTCCCCGATGATCGCATGGTGGAGGCCGCGCTGGCGGACGGCCGCTCGGTAGAGAGTACGCCACCGCTCGCACGCGGAGTCGAAACTACGTTCGAGCTGGGCAAGCACGTCGTCGGTCCAGCCATCCTGAAACCAAGTCGTCCCCTCGAGCTCGGCCCGGATCTCTTCAACGACCGCATCCGCTCTCGCCCGCGCCGCACCGCGGTGTATCGGACTGCGCAACTCGTCACCAAGAGCACTCTTTACAGGCAACGGAAGCGCTGCGTCGGTCGCTTCCAGATCCAGGATCGCCGTCAGGGTCTTCCCCAGGTCTAGATGCGCGCTTTCCATCCAGATGGCATGAATGTGCGAGCGGACCAGGTCACGGTTCCGCAGATCGATACGGGGAGGCGCCACCGCTCCGGCGACCATCCTGTTGGGTTCGCGGTAGAAGTACTGATCATGAGGGCTGCGCCCTGCGCAGTACGTGAAAACCAAGGCGGGCTGTCCGCCACGGCCTGCGCGACCGCTACGCTGCGCGTAATTGGCCGGCGTCGGCGGCACGTTGCGCAGGTTGACGAGGTTGAGCTGGGCGATGTCGACGCCGAGCTCCATCGTCGGAGAGCAGAAAAGAAGCGGCAGCTTCCCCTCTCGGAAGCGCTCTTCCCGCTCCTGCCGTTCACCGGAGGTCACCTGGGCCGTATGCTCCCGCGCTTCAAGAGCACATTCCAGGTCCACGAACCTGCAATAGCATTCCGCGAAGTACCGGTTCACTTCCGCCGGACGCCCGCCTTCGTCAAGAACGCGGATGCGGTCGGGCGCGCCCTGGCCGTCCCCGACCAACCATCGAAGAGCACCGGCGTTGAGCTGATAGCCTGGATCATCACCCCCGGATGCTGTTCGCACCTGTTCGACGATACCGTAGCGCTTCAGCGCAAGAAACAGGAACCGGATGATCTCGTCGATGTCCACACCGCGAAGAGTCCGATCCGAAGCCCGACACTCAAGGAGCCGGCGCTTCACGTATTGGCCGTAGGCCCCGCGGGATGAGACGAAGAAATCAGCCCGGTCACCTCGGCTCTGGGGACGAGGCCAAGCGATACGGGCACTGGTCAAGTCCCGTTCGTCATCGAGGTGCCAGACCGTGTCTTCGAGGAGACGGGGTTTCGTCTGCTCGACCAGATCATGGCGCTTCTCAGAATCGAGGACGTCAACCTTGACGGCGAGCGCCCGCCGCAGCTCGTCGAGCAGCGTACGGACGATCTCCTCACGCACATCCGCAGTCGCCAAGCGAAGCTCTGCGGGCACTTCGATGGAGGTTTCGCTTCCGCGATGTCCAGATACGGAGAATCCCGTCTCCCACAACGTCGTCTCGCCGAGCAGCCCATCGTGCCCGGCGAGCCCTTCGTACTCGAACCGCAACAAGCCGCAATCTTCGAGGTTGGGCGCCGTCACCCGCCAGCCCCGTTCGAGGTCGCGATAGAGAAAGTACTCGAGAACGCGCCGCAAGGCGTCCCGGGTATGCTGCCGCGCCGGACCGCGAACTGCCGGGTCCGCTGCGTAGTCCTCAAAGCGGGGCTTCATCGCGTCAAGCACGCAACGCGACAAATCGCCATGCCCAAGCCCCTGCAGTCCTGCCTGCCGGCACGCGGCGTACAACGCAGACCGCAGCAAAGCCACCTGTACGAAATCGTTGAAGTGACCGGCCTGCAGAGAAGCGTCCTGACGGTTGTCGGTGAAACTCAGCAACTTGCGCGCTTCAGGGCTCAGACTCCGTTCCCGCTGCAACGTAATGAGCGACCGTACCGCGAGGATTGTCGTTGCAGTGCTCCGGCTGTCCACACCGAGCGTGGCCAGCTTGAAACGCTCGGAACGCTGGGTCCTGGTGTAGGTGACTCCGCACGACGGTTCCAGGCAGAAGAGAAAGTTCCGGTAAAGCAGAGCCGCCGGCACACCTTCGCCCTCTGGGACGATTCGCCCGGAAGGGGCGACGAACACCGGCTCCGGAACGTCCTGGCGGGCGTTAGAACGGATCCGTTCCTCCCCCGCGGTGGTCGTCTCCTTGAGAGAGTCCGGCAAGCGACTGAGCAGCTCACAGCCAGCGGCCCGAGGCCAGGGCGCTTCCTTGGAGAGATGCAGGTACGCTTCACGCATCCCATCGTCCACCTGTTCCCGACGGTCCTCGCGGGGCAGCAACCTCCTGTCATCTTCATCCGCCGCGACCCAGACCCGGTAGTAGGCGGTTCCGCAACGGCGACAGAACACGAGCGGGAACAGCGGCTTGTCCGGTTCGCCCGGCTTCGCCGCCTTCTTCGCGATCTCCAGATGGCGGTCCGCTTCGGGTTCGAGCGATGCCCAGACCGTATCGCCACGCGTCAGAAACTGATGCAACCGGAACGCGAAGATGGAAAAGCGGCTGGAGTCGTCTCGCAGGCTGGAACCCCAAAGCAGCCAGCGGCGGAGCGCTTCCGCGCAACGTTCAGGATCGGACTCCACCAACGCCGCAAGCTCCGCAGCCGCGCTCGGTACGTCTCCGATCGGATCCCCCTCCAAGCGCCGCGGCGTCTGCCTGAGCAACCTGCCAGTGTCCGGTTCCTCACGCACTCCGAAAGTCGATTCGATCCAGGAGGCGAGAGGGTGCATGCAGAACGTCCCATACTCGACCGGCGGTTCTTCATCCGAAACGACGGCGGCCCGAATGGCGGCCCGAATCAAGGGATCCGCCAACTCAATCTCCGGGGTAGCCCGCTCCAAACTCTCGGTGACCACCTGCTCAGGCGCAATCGGCACACCGAACAGGGTCTGCGACACTCCCGCTACTTCGCGGCGCTGCTCCTCGCTGCCACCTCCACTGGCCATCGTGGCGGAAGTCCCGATACAGACGACGCTGTTGCCCACCGCGTGGCGGCAGCGGCGGATCAGCATCGCGATGTCAGCTCCCTGACGGCCCCGGTACGTATGCAACTCGTCGAAGACGAGAAACCTGAGACCCTGCGCTGCTCTCAGCAGCTCACGGTCTTCGGTTCGCGTGAGCAGCAACTCGAGCATCATGTAGTTCGTCAGGAGGATGTCCGGCGGGTCGCTTCGGATGGCTTCGCGGGCGGGGCCTCGTTCCTGCCCCGTATAGCGCGCGAACCGGACCGGTGACCGGCCTTCCGCGTAGCCCTTGTCGACGAACTTGCCGAGCTCCTCGTCCTGGCTGTTTGCCAGGGCGTTCATGGGATAGACGATGATGGCCTGGACCCCCCGGCCGGATCCGCGTCGGAGCACGTGGTCCACGATCGGCACTATGTAGGCGAGGCTCTTGCCGGAACCGGTGCCGGTCGTCAGTACGTACGACCGACCCTTGGCGGCCTCCAGAATCGCGTCGCGCTGGTGCCGGTGCAGGAGAAGCTGCTTGCCGCGGTGATCCGTATCAGACTTGCCGATCCGGAAGACCCGTGAGCATTCCTCGTGAAGGACTCCCTCCGCCACCAGATCATCGATCGTGCCGCCGGGCTTGAACGTCGGGTTCAGTTGCAGCAGCGGTTGCGGCCAGAAGCCCTCTCCAGCGAGGTGGCTGTCCACAAACTGCCTGATGCGACGGTCGCCGATCTTGATGAAGCTGCGGGTATAGTCCCGATAGTCAGAGACCAGACGGTTCCTGAGATCAAAAACATCCATGACCAATCGCGACGCTCGTTTGCACCCGCGGGCGCAACACGGTCAACACAGATATGGCCGACCACCGAGCCCTACGGACTGAAGGCACCGCGTAGCTTCGTCCACTCACGACTACGACCAATCCTCGAACCGCGCAAACAGATCATCTGAGGTCTCGGACTCGATGATCCAGTCCCCCACCTGCGCCAAGCGATCCGCATCCTCGACGCCCTTGAGCTTCGCGGCCAGCCGCTCCGCCGCGGCTGCATCGAACTTCCGCGCCGCCTGACGGCACGGCAATTCCCGCTGGCCCTGCTCTCGGCCCTGTTCGACCCACTCCGCAGTCCACTCCTGAACGGTCTCGGCCAACATTGCCCGCACCTCCTCAAGCCGCGGTAGCGGCCCGGTCACCGACCCGCGGAATCGACGCGGCAGCAGCACTTGCGCCGCCCACTCGCCGAACGCCGCCGTCAGCTCCTCATCATCCTGCTTCCCCAGCAGATCGATCAACGCCCCCAGCAACGCTGGCGCCCGCGCCCGATCGCGATTCGTCTCGAGCGCGATCAGCGCCGACACCAAGTTGCCCGATGGGAGATCACGACCCCCGACCCGGGCCTCATCCACCAGGAAGTACCGCTGCGACGGTTGATACCGCGCCAACGCCGCTTCGCGACCAGAAGCATCAGCTCCGCCACATCCACCGGCGCCATCCATGGCCGCCGGCCGTTGTAGATCACGACCGGCAACACCGGCGGCAGGACGGAGCGCTCCCGCAGCACTCCCTCGGCGATCAGCTTCTGATATAGCAGCGCCGTGTACGTCAGCATGCGGACCGCCATCGACCGGTCGACTGCGGACTGGAACTCCAGGAGCAGCACGACGTACAGCCATCGGTCATCCTTGAAGCGGAGGCGCCACACCAAGTCGCCGTGTCGCTGCCGCAGGTCGTGGCTGACGTAGCTGGCAGGGAGCGGCGTCAGCGAGTCCAGGTCGAACTCGGCGCTCCAGTCCCGGGCAGCGAAGCCGCGCAGCAGGTCCCGGACCATCCGGGGCCGCGAAAAACAACCGCTTGTACGCAGGGTCATCCATCAGACGAGCCGATCATAACGCGCCAACGGTCACCGAGGACTCCCAACGGGGAGCGGATTTACGCCGACGCAGTCGGCTTCCAAATCGGCACATCGCGAGCCCGCATCGGCAACGCCGAGTCTCGCGCACGATGGTGTCCAGGGTGCTCACCGCACAGCAGATCGCGCTCGTGCGCGCGGAACCGGAACCGTGCTGGATGGCCGCAGGATGGCGATCGCCGGGGTCACGCAGACGACCTGGCGGCCGCTTCCAGGTTTGTCAGAATTGCCGCCGCCTCGTCATGCCGCACCCCCGGCCAAAGGACCGCGCCACGGCACCATCCTGGACGGCGACGTCGGACGCGCAACGTGGGACATCTGCGGATCTCGCCAACCGCCGGCCTGCCAGGCGGCTCTGGTGCGGTGAGCGTCCGGTTCACTGCCGCCGATGGCCGGTGCGCTGAGGCGCCGCGTCGAGCCGCGCTGCGTCGGCCCCCAGCTCAACGACGCCACGCGCGCATTTGCACGCCGCGCGCGGGCGGCGACGCGTTGCGCAAGGCGGCCGGGTGTATGGATTCTTCAGCTTGCGCCCGCAGGCGCTGATGCGCCCCGCATGATGGTGAAGATTCTGCTCTACGCCTACGCTGTCGGCCGTCGCCGTCGCGCTCGACAGCCTCGGTCTCGCCGACCGGCACTACGCGGTCTGCGCCGCCCACTCCGACACGGCCTGCCCGCACGTCCACGTCGCCGTCAGCGGCGTCGACCCAAATACGGTCGAAGCCGTTGACAAGGGCGCGCCACGCGCAAGCTCAGCCGCTGGGCCGAGCAATACTAGCGCGACCACGGCGGCATCGTCGTGCCCGGACGCGTCGAACGGCGCGAGGCGCGGGCGGTCGGTCTCGATCGAACGGTGACCGTGCGCCGAGCCCATGCCGCTCGATCTCCGTGGCTGCCGTGGCCACGTGGCTGGCTACGCCGGGGTCGAAACGGAAGACGAAGGACGTCCCGCTTCCGGCGGGAGCCACGGACCAGATCTCCGGACTGCTGGCTACCTCCAAAACACTTCGAAAGCCGAGGCCCTTGTTGCCGACGCTCTCGTTGGGATCCTTCGGGCTCTGCGCGAGCTGGCAGATCCCATCGAAGTCTTCCTTGCGAAACGGTCGCCCGCTATTGCCGACAGACAGTACGGGTTCGCGATCGGTGCTCAACACGAACGAGATTCGCCGGGCGTCATCGGGACCGGCGTGCGCGAGCGCATCATGTGCGTTCTGTAGCAACTCGAGGACGCAGCGGCCTCGGTACTCCTGGCCGATCTGGGCGTCGAGGCTGGCGACCGTGCGATAGTTGCTCGTGCCGTTCTTGAGTTCATCGAAGAACGTCTGGACTTGGCGCTGAGCCTGAGCGACGACAAGTTCGTCTCCGGCCAGCCTCGTCGCCGAATGGTCGGCACTCATGCGAGAGATGCGGTGGAGGCAGACTCGGGCGGCGCGCTCGTTGAAGACGCGGTTGACCGCGGGGTCAACTCGGTGCCGGGGATCGCGGCTCCTCGCCGCGCTTTGAGCTACGCGTCGTCAATCTGACGTCCGGCCCGGCTCTCTCCACGCGCCGAAGAACCCGGGGCATGACGTCTCGGAGGAACGAGTCCTCGCGCCATCTCGCGCCACACAGAGGACAGGCGACGATCCGCGGTGTCAGAACGCCAACGGTCTTGATGTCCTCGAAATCGAACTCGCATCGGCAAAACGGACACGTTGTTCCGCGTTTCTGAACGCTGAACCGGCCTGCCGCCGGCTCCGGCCGGGGTGGCTCGTTCACGTCCCGTGCCGCATGTTCCTGATCGCTCATGCAGGTCCATCGTATCCGTGCTGGCCAGTCCGCCGCAAGGAAACTACGCCATCGGCTCGCTGGCGCGGGAGGCGCCCGAGCGGCCGCACCAGAGGGCCTGTCGGAGTTCGCCTGCATCGCCGAAGACTTGCCCAGAACGGACCATCGGGACGCCACGGGACAACCTCGCGTCCCGTACACACGACCGGACCGCACAAGCATCGCGCACGACCTCTCCGCCCCGACCAACCGTCCGGCCAGCCAGCCAGCCTTTCGGACGCCAACGTCCGGGCGGGCATCGTCGTCAAGGGCCAAGTCTGGACCAGCGTGCGGGGAGCCGGCGTCACGAGCGTAAGCCCCGCGGAGCGGGGGCCGAGCGGAGCGAGGCCCAGCCGTCCTAGTCCAACTTCGCGGGGACCAACTGCTCAGCACGCACGCCGCGCCGACGCCCGCGGCGAGACAACCCTTTGCCACCGCCGTGTGCAACGACCGTCGTTTTCGAGGGTTCCATGGTCAACTCTCGGGACCTCGGCGGCCCACCCTTTCTGCTGGACATTCGTCCTCGTCGCACCCGGAGAACCCGGCTATAATGGAACATTGGAACTTTGTCTGCTCCTTCGGCATCCGGAGCCTCGGCCCCCTGCATGCCCCACGAGCAACCGCCGATTCGTCCTCGCGCAACGTCCGGCTTGTCGGTGTCCGGTACCCGCGCCAGACCTGCAACTCCCAGCCGCGGTGTGGCCGATATGCAAGACGCTTGGCCGCACCGGTGTCGACTCGACTCGACTACGCCACCAGATCGCAGCCGACGGCGCCCGTCCGCTCTGTACGACGGCGACGATAGCGTTCGATCCTGCTCGGTCTCTCGACGATTGCATGCAAGCCTTGCCTTGCCTTGCCTTGCCTTGCCTTGCCTTCCATCCCACTGGCTCCTCCTGTGGCACTAACCAAATGACCGGTGATTGACCATGCCTTCCCATGACTACAGCCCTCGCGAAGCTCTTGACCTGTTGCTCCGAAAGGTTAAGGAAAGAGCACCCGAGTTAGCCAATAATCTCCAATCCGCAATAGATGCCGGCAAGGACGTTTCGGAAAGGGAAGAAACCACCGAACGCAAGAAATCAAGAACATATCGGAAGACCGTACCACTGACCGATGAAGAGGCTCTTCTCGTCGTCATAGGCAGCCTGCGAGCATACTTTGTCGAGCAACCACTATTTGCGAATTCGGCTATTCGTGAATTCACGGACGCAGCTTTAGCTGCTCACCCTGATCCTCAAGAACTCGTGTCTGGCAACTCGCCGCCAAAATCGACCGAGGGCGTGGGCCTGGAGAAGCAGCTTCAAGTGGAACTCCAGACTGCGACGCAAATCTCGGAAACCGGCGAACAGACCGCTCGACTATCGTCGACTTCTCAAGATCTTCTGATGGAACAGCAAGCAAACCTCAAGCGTCTCCTCGAAGCTCTCACATTTGACTCCTAGCTGGCTAGCAAAACGATGGCATCCCTTGCTGATTTGGAAACCGCGATCGATACACTGCTGAACCACCCTCTAGGAGCTCAGCAATATCAACTGACCCAGGCTGTTGAAGGAAAAGCCTATGAGGCATATGTGTTCGCCCTGTGTCTTCGGGCCGTCCGCGAACTGGGTGTAACGCCTGTACTTTGCGGAAGGCAAGCGCCGCCGAATCCATTCATATTTCGCGGCGCGCCTGGTCAGATCCACTCGACCTCAAGGAACTACGGATACGCGGCTCTTGTTATAAATGGGTTTTCGTTCGAGATCCATGCAGGCGTGGAATTCAAGGGAAGTAGTGGCATGACACACGAACTGGACGTATGCATAATGCGCGGTGATGACGCCGTGAAGTGCAGGCAACAGCCAGACGATCCCCCGTCTGCCAGCCTAGTTGGAGGTTGGGAATGCAAATTCTATGCGGGCAATCTTAAGAAAGGACTGGGAAGGGCTTTCGTGGGCTTGATGGATGATATGGGTACAAACGTGCGACTGAGTGGGTTATGTTCGAACTCAGTGCATCCGCAGCTGCGAGAGTACTTTCAACCACGCCGTCGTCCTTACCCTCATTTTTACCTTACTCCACTGGAGCCATCGAACGAGAATATATTCGTCAACCAACTAAAAGGAGAGCTCAAGAAGATGACAGCTTGGTAGCACGCGTTCTTTTCACGCACCTGTCGGAAGCGCCTGTTTCGTCATGGTCGGTTGTAGGGCAAGGCGCCGTCCTCGCCCGGCGCTCGGCCGCTCCGCTGTCGCCCTCGCCTTCGATGCAACGTCCGTCCGCGCAGATCAGTTCGCCCGGCCAGGGTCCGAGCGACGTGGACGCGATGCGATCGCTCTTTGTGTGCCTGCTGGACGCCTGCCGTGCCGAGTGGCCGAGGACCATCGCGGCGAAGTCCGCGCGGCCCACGGCTCGCTGTGGTCCACATCCGGCGGCGAACCCTCAACTGAAACAACCCGCACAAGCGCTCTCACTCGAGTGACGGGGTTGAGTTCGGTCCACCAGCTCCCGACCCGCGTTGATTTGCGGCTTTGCGGCGGCAGCAGAGTTGGCGAAGTCGGCAAGGTCAGCGGTGGCCGTCTGATCCGCCGCGTCCTCGCCGCACACCGCGACGGGAATGGAGTTCGGTGCGGACTCCCGCGTTTGCCGCGAAGTCCAGGTTTCCTGAAGGAAAGTGGAAAGGACGGCGTCGTCGTACTCATTTCCATGTGCAATCGACGCCCGGATTGTGGTGGACCCGACTGGACGATTGTTCCGTGGAAGGAGTCGTCGCGTCGCCATCCATGCGGAGCAGGAACTGCGGCATGTCCTCCACGCGATTCGGGGTGGGGTCGTTCTGGCGAGTCGGCGCCTGCGGCCAGTCGTTGTTGTGACCTCGTGTGTGGCGGGTACTGGGGGAGGTCGTCGAGTGCGCCTGCGCGCCTGATTGGCGGTCTCGACCGCGAGGTCGAGCGTCGTCGCCGACCCGCACAACGATGTCGTCCTGGCGCGCGATCGTCAGATATGGACGAAGATGAAGCCGCTGAACCGGCCCCAATGCCCCCGAGGATGGTCTGGTTTTGCACGATGGTCACATGGTCGCCGAATGATGACCCCCGGGCTGGGATGAGCGTCTTTGCACGACTGGTCGGCGAGTCGCTTGAGCCGACGCTGCTCGGCCCAGGGTGCGTTCTGCGCCTGCTCCGGGCCCTGATCGTTCTGCGCCTCGGTCGAGTCCAACCAGTAAGTGGCCCGCAGGTAGTCCAGACGTCGTAGCGGCGGTGACCGCTGGCGCGCGACACGCAGGCTCTGCCGCGCGACGGAGTGGCAGCCCATCGGCCGCCTGCTGCGGAGAACGCTCGCATCACGGTCGTCGACAAAATCACCCCGCTACCCGAAAAAACCGCAAACCCTATCAATTTGGGTAGCGCAAGGACGCGTGCACCTGCGCTAGGATGCGCCGCAAGGTGGGGACTGCCCCGCGGTACGAAGACGGGAAGTACGGCCGTGCCCGGGGCGATTGGAACCGGCTCGATGGGGAGTAGGTTCAGCGGTCTTGGCGTCCGGTTTTGCTCGCGATAACTGCCGTTATCGCGAGCAAAGTGCATCTCCACACCAAAACGGACCCCATTCTACAACGCTTGCCGAACGCGATCCACAAGCCGGCGGCCTCGGGCGCAACTTGCTGACACCGCTTGAGTTCTTCGGAATGCGCCGCGTCCGACCGGCGTGACGACCGCCTCCGGCCGGGGCGGCATCGGAGTGGGACGCGCTCACATTTTTACTCGCGATAACTGCACGCCGAGCGTCCGTGACGGACCCTCGAACGGCAGGCACACGTCCCCGCCCGGCCGCCGCCGCTGGCGGCTTCACGGCCCTCGACCCACGACCGCCTTGCTCAGCGCTGCTGCCGCTCGGCCAACTGCGCGGCGCCGCTGCGCCTCGCTAGCAGCCTCTCCCCGTAGCGCTGGACCATGCGCGCGCTCTTCCAGCGCCCCGACTGGAGGATCGCCGGCAACTCGATGCCGCAGGCGATCATGTCCTGGACCGCCCCGACGCGCGTGCTGTGCCCGGCCAGCGTGTCCGCGATGTCGTCGGGCAGGCCCGCCCGCCGGGCCATCCGCTTGTAGATGCGCGGCACTTGGCTGGCGTCGAGCTTCTCGCCGATCTTGCCATCCTTGCGGACCGAACGGAAGAGCCGTGCCGTGCCGACGCCGCTGCGGTCGAGCCATGCCTTGACCATCTGCACGGTGTCCCGCGCCAAGTAGAGCATCGCGCCCCTAGCGTCCTGGTCGGTCTTGCCCGAGCGCACGAGCAGCGTAGCCGTCCCGTCGATATCCTCCAATAGATCAGTCACTTCCAGCGACACCAGCTCGGCGCGCCGCAGCAGCGTGTCGTAGCCCACGGCCAGCAGCGCGCGGTCCCGGACGTCGATCAGCCGGTCTCCCGCGGCCTCCAGCAGCCGGTTCCGCAGCGGCCAGGTCAGGCCCTGGACCTGCGCCTGCCGGCGCCCCCGGTGCCGGTGCATCCGCTGCAGCGCGAAGCGGACCGAGGCACTGTCGAGCGGGTTCGGCTGCCGCAGCGCCTTGTGCAGGGCGGCGATGCTCGACACGTAGCGGCGCACGGTGGCTGGCGTCTTGACGTGCGCCATCTCGTCGACGAAGGCGGTCACCGTGTCGGGGCTGGCGGGGAACGCCGGCAGGAAATGTCGTCGGCACCACGCCTCGAACACCTGCATGTCGGCGCGCAGTGCGCGCTCCGTGTTGCGGCTGAACGCGCCGCTGGCCGCCTCGAAGTAGGCGGCCAGCGGCTCACCCGCTGCCGCGTGTTGATCGTCGTGGAACGAGCGCTCGAACTCCAACGTCGCGTGCGAACCCAGCATCTGGCGGCCTCCCGATCAGTCGCAAAGACCGGGATTTTTTGCTCGCGATAACGGCAGTTATCGCGAGCAAAACCTCGTTGCGAAGGCGAGCCTGTTGGGCTGTCGCTCAAGTACCCGAAAGCGGTGACGGCGCCGTGTTCCGCGGGGTGGGTGTCAGCTGGGAGAAACGCCATGTCTCACGCGCGATCGTCGGTGAAGCCGGCCGTGCCGGTTCGAGGGAAGGAGCAGTGGATGCCGAGAATCACGAGAGGTCGGGGGGCAAGTGGCACGAGTCTTGCGCCGGCAGCCCAATTGCTGCATCCCTCCACAGGGCGGCTCTCGCTAGACCCTGACTACCGCGCAGCTGACGACATTGGCGCGTCAAGCGGTTCGCGGGAGCGCGATCTGGATCTGAGGCGCGGACTCCGCTGTTCGGTCGCGGTGGCCTGTACCTCTTCTCCTCCCGGAACATTGCGACGACTTGCTCGCGCGTGGAGGGCGCCAGCGGGCCCGCTCGCCCTCGCCCTCGCCCTACTGCCGGGCGCCGGGACCGTTGCGGCACAAGGCACATTGCCGACGTTGAGCGTGTCCGATGCGCAGGACTACGAGGACGCAACGTGGATGATATTCGAGGTGTCGCTGTCGGCGGCGAGCGCTGACACGGTGACGGTCGACGTTGAAACGTCAGATGGGACTGCCACGGACGGGCCGGATTACAGGTTCGAACCGCTGACGCTGACCTTTCCTCCGGGCAACAGGTCGCAGCGCGTGGCTGTGCGGGTGATTGACGACGAGGCGGTCGAGTCGGACGAGACCTTCACGGTGACGTTGACGAATCCGACGGGGGCCACGCTGGGCGATGCGACGGCGACCGGCACGATCAAGAACGACGACACTGCGGCGACGCTCACCGCGAGCGACATCGGGGACACGACGGCTACGCTGACCATCGGCAGCCACACGGACGGTTGGTGGTACCGGGGCCAGAACTTGGGAACCAGGCAGTGGAGTAGCTGCACCGCAGTCACCGCCGGCACGACGGTGGTTAGCATCACCGGTCTCACGCCAGCAACAGGCTACCTCTACAGGGCGTACAGCGATAGCACATGCAACACTAGACTGGCCAGGGTTGAGTTCAGGACCATTGCGTCAGCGGGCACGCCGACAGTGAGCGTGTCCGATGGGCGGCTGGACTCCGAGGACGACGTGTGGATGACGTTCGAGGTGTGGCTGTCGGCGTCGAGCCGTGAGACGGTGACGGTCGACTATGCCACATCGGATGGGACGGCCGCGAGCGGGACGGATTACAGGGCCGAGTCGGGGACGCTGACCTTTGCTCCGAACGGCGCTGGGGTGGGGGTGGTGAATGTGTTGGTGTATGACGACGAGGATCTCGAGCCGGACGAGACCCTCACGGTGACGTTGACGAATCCGACGAAAGCCACGCTGGGCGATGCGACGGCGACCGGCACGATCAGGAACGACGACACTGCGGCGACGCTCACTGCGAGCGACATCGGGGAGACGACGGCGACGCTGACCATCAGCAGCCACACGGGCGGTTGGTATTACCGGGGCCAGGACTTGGGAACCGACCAGTGGAGTAGCTGCACCCTAGTCGCCGCCGGCACGACGGCAGTTGACATCACCGGTCTCAAGCCAGCAACGCCCTACGACTACTGGGCGTACCGCGATAGCACGTGCAACACCCATGACAAATTGGCCAGGGTTCAGTTCCGGACCATTGCGTCAGCGGGCACGCCGACAGTGAGCGTGTCCGATGCGCGGGGATACGAGGACGAAACGTGGATGTCGTTCGAGGTGTCGCTGTCGGCGGGGAGCCGTGACCAGGTGACGGTGAAGTATGCCACGTCGAGTGAGTCGAGTGATACGGCCACGAGCGGGACGGATTTCAAGGCGAAGTCGGGGACGCTGACCTTTCCTAAGAACAGCACGAGCCCGCAGCGCGTGAGTGTGCAGGTGATTGACGACGAGGATCTCGAGTCGGACGAGACCTTCACGGTGACGCTGACGAGTCCGGCGGGGGCCACGCTAGGAGATTCGACGGCGACCGGGACTATCAGGAACGACGAAGCGAAGCCCGCCAGCGAGATGATGGCGCAGGCCGCAACGCGGACGACGGTCGACCTGGCGTGGAGGCTGCCCGAACAACCCCGTGGGGTAACCGTGCGCGCGGTTGGTGTGCAACGGCAGGAGGCGGATGAGTCCTGGCGCACGGAGGCGACGCTTGCCGCCGACGCGGTGTCGCACACCGTGACCGGGCTGAGCGCCGGGACGGCCTACAGCTTCCGCACCCGGCTCGCGACGAACAAGGGGAACGCGGATTCGGAACCCGTGTCTGCGACCACGCTGACTACCGCGGCCGCCCTCACGGCGTCGTTCCACGACGTGCCGGCCGAGCACGACGGCAGCCGGCTGTTCAGCTTCGAGATCCGGTTCAGCGAGGAATTCGAGGGGCTGAGGCTGACGGCCCTCGAGGCCGGGGCACTCACTGTGCAGGGCGGGCGCCTGGTGGACGTCAAGCGCACCACGCGGGGGCAGAACCGCAGCGTGACGGCCAGGGTGCGTCCGGCCTCGTCGGGGGACGTGGCCATGTCGCTGGTGGCGACGACGGACTGCGCGGCCAGTACCGCGATCTGCACGCGGGACGGGCGCATGCTGTCGAACTCGCCCTCGGCGACGGTGTCGGGACCGAACACGGCGGCGACCGGCGCACCGACCATCACCGGCGAGGCGCGGGTGGGCGAGACCCTGACGGCGTCTACCGCGGGCATCGAGGACGCGGACGGGCTGCACGGCGCGGCGTTCGCGTTCCAGTGGGTGTCGGTCGACGGCGGCGCGGAGACCGACATCGCTGGCGCGACGGGTGCGAGCTACGTGCTCGCGGACTCGGACGCGGGCTCGGCGGTCAAGGTGCGGGTGAGCTTCACCGACGACGCCGGCCACGACGAGGAGCTGACCAGCGCCGCGACGGCGACGGTGGCGCCGCGGCCGCTGACGGCGGCGTTCCACGGCATGCCGCTCGGGCACGACGGCAGCCGGCTGTTCAGCTTCGAGATCCGGTTCAGCGAGGAATTCGAGGGGCTGAGGCTGACGGCCCTCGAGGCCGGGGCACTCACTGTGCAGGGCGGGCGCCTGGTGGACGTCAAGCGCACCACGCGGGGGCAGAACCGCAGCGTGACGGCCAGGGTGCGTCCGGCCTCGTCGGGGGACGTGGCCATGTCGCTGGTGGCGACGACGGACTGCGCGGCCAGTACTGCGATCTGCACGGCAGACGGGCGGAAGCTGTCGAACTCGCCCTCGGTGACGGTGTCGGGACCGGGAGCGTCGAACACGGCGGCGACAGGCGCACCGACGATCACGGGCGAGGCGCGGGTGGGCGAGACGCTGACGGCGTCTACCGCGGACATCGAGGACGCCGACGGGCTGAGCGGCGCATCGTTCGCGTTCCAGTGGGTGTCGGTCGACGGCGGGGCGGACACGGACATCGCCGGCGCGACGGGCTCGAGCTACACGCTCGCGGACTCGGACGCGGGCTCGGCGATCAAGGTGCGGGTCAGCTTCACCGACGACGCCGGCAACAGCGAGGAGCTAACCAGCGCCGCGACGGCGACGGTGGCGGCGCGGCCGAATTCGCCAGCCACCGGCGCACCCGCCATCAGCGGCACGGCGCAGGCGGGCGAGACGCTGACGGCGTCGACGAGCGGCATCTCGGACGCGGACGGGCTCAGCAGCGCGACGTTCGCGCTGCAGTGGGTGTCGAGCGCCGACGGTTCGGACACGGACATCGCCGGCGCGACCGGTTCGAGCTACACGCTCGCCGATTCGGACGTGGGCTCGGCGATCAAGGTTCGGGCGAGCTTCACCGACGACGCCGGCCACGACGAGGAGCTGACCAGTGCCGCGACGGCGACGGTGGAGCCGCGGCCGCTGACGGCGGAGTTTCAGGGGATGCCGGCCGAACACGACGGGCGGCGCTTGTTCTCGTTCGAGCTGGTGTTCAGCGAGAACTTCCCGGGGCGGTTCCCGCACACGACGCTCAGGGACAGCGCGTTCACGGTGACCAACGGCAGCGTGCGCGCGGCCGAGCGTGTGGTCAAGGGCGAGAACCGGCGCTGGAAGATCGGCGTGCGCCCGTCGTCGAACGACGACGTGACGATCACGCTGCCGGCGAGGTCGGTGTCGACCGAGTCGGGCCGGCCGCTGTCGAACAGCCCGTCGGGGCGGGTGGCCGGCCCGGTGGGCATCTCGGTGGCCGACGCGCGAGTGGAGGAAGGCGCCGGCGCGGTGCTGTCCTTCGCGGTCACGCTGAGCCGTGCGGCCACGAGCGCGTTGACGGTCGACTACACCACCTCCGACGGCAGCGCGCTGGCCGGCGAGGACTACACGGCGGCGAGCGGGACGCTCTCGTTCCAGACGGGCGAGACGTCGGGAACCATCGAGGTGGCGGTGCTCGACGACGCGCACGATGAGGGCGAGGAGACGCTGACGCTGACGCTGTCCAATCCGTCGGGGGCGGTGGTAACCGACGGCGAGGCGACCGGGACGATCGAGAACGCGGACCTGATGCCGGCGGCGCTTTTGGCGCGCATCGGGCGGGCGACGGCCGAGCAGGTGGTTACCCACATCGAGGAGCGGATGGCGGCGCCGCGTCAGCGGGGCTTCCGAGCGCGGGTCGCGGGCCGGGAGCTGCAGCCGGGCGGCGAGCGGGACTTCGCGCTCGGCTTCCTGTCGTCGTTCGCGCCGATGGGCATGGGTCCGGTGGGGGCGGCCCCGATGGGCGGCGCCGTGATGGGCGGCTCGGCGATGGGTGCAGCCCCGATGGCGATGGGCTCGCACTCGGCCGGGGCCGGCGTCGGCCTCGCCGGCGCGGGCACGGCCGGCATGGGCGGCGCGATGAGCATGACCGGCATGAGCGGCGCTGCGACAGCCATGGGCGGCATGAGCGGCGGCGCGATGGGCGCGACGGGCCGGCATGCGCCGCTGGGCAGCCCGTCGGCGATGGCCGGCTACGGGCCGGCGGGCGCCGCGCACGGCGGCGGCCTGTTCGGTTCGATGTTGGGCTATGACCCGCTGTCGAGCTCCGAGTTCGAGCTGAACCGCGAGAGCCGCGGCGGCATCCTGTCGCTGTGGAGCCGCAGCTCGCGGTCGCACTTCAGCGGCATGGAAGACGCGCTGTCGCTCAACGGCGACGTGCGCACGACGATGCTCGGGGCCGACTACGCCCGCGGCTCGCTGACGGTCGGCCTGTCGGTCGGCCGCACCCTCGGGCTGGGCGGCTACAGCGGCCCGAGCAGCGGGCAGATGACGACGTCGATGACCGGGTTCTACCCGTGGGTGGGCTACCAGGTCAACGACAAGGTCTCGGTGTGGGGGGTGACCGGTTACGGCGCGGGGACGCTGAGCCTGACGCCGGGCAGCGCCGCTGCGCTGGAGACGGGCGTGTCGATGGCGATGACGGCGGCAGGGACGCGGGGCGAGCTGATTGGGTCGCGGGCCACCGGCGGGTTCGGGCTGGCGTTCAAGGCCGACGCGATGTGGGTCGGCGCGGCCAGCGACCTGCTCGACGGCCCGAGGGGCCGGCTGAACGCGTCGGAGGCCGGGGTGACGCGCGTGCGCACGGCGCTGGAGGGGTCGCGCGGCTTCACGCTCGGCGGCGGCCGGGTGTCGCTGACCCCGAGCGTCGAGGTCGGCCTGCGGCGCGACGGCGGCGACGCCGAGACCGGCGCGGGCATGGACGTCGGCGGCGGCCTCGCCTTCACCGATACAGTCACGGGGCTGTCGCTGGACCTGCGGGTGCGGACGCTGGTCGTGCACCAGGCCGAAGGGTTCAGCGACCGGGGGATGTCGCTGTCGTTCGGGTGGGACCCGACGCCGTCGAGCCCGCTGGGCCTGACCGCGAAGGTGGCCCCGTCGTGGGGCGGGCAGGCGCGGGGCGGGGCCGAGGCCCTGTGGGG